>CAVIGE010000003.1:46950-93986 GCA_963642325.1 Prevotella sp. CAG:279 | reverse complement strand
GCAGGCGATTTTCAATGGATTTTGACTCGTAACTGTGAAGGTACTGAACAGTTACGAAATTTTATTTCCTTAGTATATAACATATCAGAATGAAAGTGCAAATGTAACCGTATTTTTGTACGAAAAAATACGGTATAAATTGGACATGGGATTTTTTATAATGTCAGTAGTTCTAAAAATGAAGGAATATAAAAGTCAAAATATAAGTTGTAACAGGAGGAAACAGGACATGAAATTTCATAATGGATGCTGGCTTTTTAAAGAAGGATTTGAATGCTTTTCCCCTCAGCAGGTCTATGAGGTGAGAAAAAATGAGAAGGAAGTAGTGCTCTGCGCACCGACAAGCAGAATCAATCATAAAGGAGATACACTTGGAGGGATCAATCTGACGATCCGTATCACGGCCCCGGTTCCGGAGGTTATCCGTGTGCAGACCTTCCATCATCTCGGAGTACAGGACAGAAGCCCGAAGTTTGAGCTGAATCTTCCGGAGACGGCAGCACTGCAGACAGAAGAAACAGAAGAGCTTCTGACAGTCAGAAGCGGACATATGTCACTGATCATCAATAAAAATAACTGGTCCATGCGGTACGAGAGAGAAGACGGCTACCTTCTTACCAAAAGTGAGTGGCGCGACCTTGCATATCTGAAATCTGATTGGAGAGGCTCTGCGTATGATCTGGGAAAGGACGATGCCTATATGTGCCAGCAGCTTGGCCTCTCTGTTGGAGAGCTTGTATATGGACTGGGCGAGAGATTTACCCCGTTTGTAAAGAACGGACAGTCTGTGGAAATCTGGAATGAAGACGGTGGTACGAGTACAGATCAGTCCTACAAGAACATCCCGTTCTATCTGTCGAACAGAGGCTATGGTGTATTTGTCAACCATCCGGAAAAGGTAGAATTTGAAGTGGCAACCGAGCAGGTTTCCAAGACTGCATTCAGTGTAAAAGGAGAATCCCTGGATTACTTTCTGATCAACGGACCAACGATGAAGGATGTCCTGGTCCGTTATACGGATATCACAGGTAAGCCGGCACTTCCTCCGCAGTGGACATTTGGTCTGTGGCTGTCTACTTCATTTACTACAGATTATGATGAAGAAACCGTCATGAGCTTTATCAACGGAATGGAGGAGAGAGGGATCCCCTTAAGCGTCTTTCATTTTGACTGCTGCTGGATGAGAGAATTCCACTGGACAGACTTTGTATGGGATGAGAGGGTTTTCCCGGATCCGGAAGGTATGCTTGCCAGAATCAAAGCAAAAGGAATCAAGATCTGCGTATGGATCAATCCTTACATCGGACAGGAATCGGTTTTATTCAAAGAGGGAATGGAAAAAGGATATTTCCTGAAACGTCCGAACGGAGATGTATGGCAGTGGGATATGTGGCAGCCGGGAATCGCAATTGTTGATTTTACAAACCCGGAAGCAACTAGATGGTACCAGGAGAAGCTGGAAGGACTCATGGATATGGGAGTTGACTGTTTCAAAACAGACTTTGGCGAGCGTATTCCGACAGATGCTGTATATTACAATGGAAAAGATGCCCAGAAGATGCACAACTATTATACTTATCTTTACAATAAGGCAGTATTTGAGGTGGTTGAGAAGAAAAAAGGACATGATGAGGCCGTTGTATTTGCCCGTTCAGCAACCGTTGGAGGACAGAAATTCCCGGTTCACTGGGGCGGAGACTGCTGGTCTAACTACGTGTCCATGGCAGAAAGTCTCCGTGGCGGCTTATCACTGACAAGCAGCGGTTTCGGGTTCTGGAGCCACGATATCGGAGGATTTGAGAGCCAGTCCACACCGGATGTATACAAACGCTGGGCTGCCTTTGGCCTTTTATCTACACACAGCCGTCTTCACGGAAGTACTTCTTACCGTGTGCCGTGGGCTTATGATGATGAGGCGGTAGATGTAGTAAGATTCTTTACAAAGCTGAAACTTTCCCTGATGCCTTATCTGTACAGTGGTGCGGTGGTTACATCTGAAACCGGAATTCCGATGATGCGCAGTATGGCTCTGGAATTTGAAGGAGACAGAAACTGCCAGTATCTGGATAAACAGTATATGCTCGGGGATAAAATCCTTGTGGCTCCGGTCTTTGATGAATCAGGAGAAGTGTCCTATTATCTTCCGGCCGGTACATGGACGAATTATCTGACAGGAGAAGTGGCAGAAGGCGGCTGCTGGAGAGAAGAAAAGCATGAGTATCTTTCCATTCCGCTGTGGGTGCGCTCCAACAGTATTATTCCGACAGGAATTCAGGCAGAACGTGCAGATTATGACTTTGCAGATAATGTAGAGATGAAAGTATTCAGCCTGGAGGACGAAGCAGAATCTGTTGTATATCAGGAGCATGAGGAAATCCTGAAGCTGGAATTGAAGCGTGAAGATACAGAGGCGGCAGAGGAAGGAAAAACAGAAAAAATAACGGGCAGGGTTACAGGTAAGTCCGGCTGCAGAGTGAGATTCGTGAACTGCAAAGCAGAGAATGTAAGAGGAGCAGCCTCCGAGTATGATGGAAATGATACTGTGATCATTCTTGAGAGAGACGGAGAATTTAGCTGCGAGATTAAATAATACGGTTAAAAACAGCTTAACTATAGTGAACAATCCTTAAAAGCGGGGCTTATGCTCCGCTTTCTTGGAAAGTAACTGAGGATGAAATACAGATAATAATAAAGAGATTTTTGAAGGGAGCAGAAAATGAAACAGACAGATTTGAGAAATAAGGCAGTTGCGCTGACTGAAAAGCTCACATTGGATGAAAAGATCGGTATGGTGCATGGGGCACAGCTTTTTCAGACAGCAGGTGTACAGCGTCTGGGAATCCCGCCGCTTAAGATGTCTGACGGGCCAATGGGAGTACGTCAGGAATTTAAGCCGGCTTCCTGGGAAACGGTAGGACTTTCCGACGATTATGTGACATATCTTCCATGTAACAGTGCCCTGGCAGCTACATGGAACAGAGAGCTTGCATACAATACGGGATCTGTTCTCGGGGAAGAGGCGAGGGGACGCGGAAAGGATGTGATCCTCGGACCGGGGGTGAATATCAAGCGAAGCCCTCTGTGCGGAAGAAACTTTGAATATTTCAGTGAAGATCCTTATCTGACCAAGGAGCTTGCAGTTCCGTTCATCCAGGGAGTCCAGAAGTGGGATGTGGCTGCATGTGTCAAGCATTTTGCAGTTAACAATCAGGAAACAGAACGTCTCTGGGTAGATGTGGAAATTGATGAAAAAGCACTTCGTGAGATTTATCTCCCGGCCTTTCATGATGCAGTGACAAAAGGCGGTTCGTATACGCTTATGACGGCCTACAACATGGTAAATGGAACGCATTGCTATGCCAATGCGCATCTGCTGAATGAAATCCTCAGAAAAGAATGGGGATATGACGGAACGGTAATTTCTGACTGGGGCGGTGTCCATGATACCAGGATGGCTGCGGAGTCTGCACTGGATATCGAAATGTCTGTTACTTATAATTTTGATGAATATTTTATGGCTGAACCGTTAAAGAAAAAGATAGAAGCAGGAGAGATCAGTGAGTCAGTGCTGGATGAGAAGGTAATACATATACTGATGCTGATGATGCGTCTGCATATGATCGAAGGGGCAGAGGATAGCCGGCCGCGTAAGGCAGGAAGCTATAATACCGCAGAGCACAGGGAAAAAGCACTTGCGACTGCCAGGGAATCCGTCGTGCTTCTGAAAAATGAAGAACAACGCCTGCCGCTTAAGAAGGAAAATCTGAAGAAGCTTCTGGTTATCGGAGAAAATGCAGAATGTGTTCATTCAAATGGTGGTGGAAGTGCAGAAATCAAAGCCCTTTATGAGATCACACCGCTGATGGGTATTAAGACCTTGCTTGGCGGAAATACAGAGGTGAAATTTGTGAAGGGATATCAGAGGGATGATTCCAAAGCCGACTCCGACAAAAACTGGCAGGAAACCAGTCTGGAGGATGGCGGCGGAAGCGTGAAAACGGCAAAAGACGCTGTGAATGAATCGGTAAAAGAAAAGCGTGCAGCTCTTAGGGCGGAAGCGGCCAGACTTGCAGCACAGTACGAACAGGTTGTTCTGGTTGGCGGCCTGAATCACGAGCATGACAGTGAGGGAAACGACCGTGCGGATATGAAGCTTCCATATGGACAGGATGAGCTGATACAGGAGGTTCTGAAGGCAAATCCACAGACGGTGATCGTGATGATGGGTGGAAGCCCGGTTGAGATGGGGGGCTGGATTAAAGATGCGAAGGCGGTTGTCTGGAACTGGTACTCGGGGATGGAAGGCGGAAAAGCACTGGCAGAGGTACTTTTTGGTGAGGTAAATCCATCTGGTAAGCTTCCGGAGACATTCTACCGCAGACACACGGATTGTTCCGCACATGCAGTCGGGGAATTCCCGGGCGATACAAAGGTAAGATACAAAGAGGGGATTTTCATTGGCTACAGATACAATGATACGTTTCAGATAGACCCGGAATTCTGCTTCGGACATGGACTTTCCTATACAACCTTTGGATACAGCAATCCTTCTGTGGAATTTAAAAAGGATGGGGTGAAGGTGTGCTGTGATGTCGAAAATACAGGAGCTGTCATGGGTAAGGAGACCGTACAGGTCTATCTTGCTGCGAGAGAAAGGGCAGAGAATGAACCGGTGCAGCAGCTGAAAGGATTTGAAAAAACGGAGCTGAAGCCAGGAGAGAAGAAACGAGTGGAGATTCTGGTTGAAGTGCCGGAAGCGGATACGGAAGGTACACTGCTTCAGAGAATGCAGATCCGGATCGGAAGCTCTTCAAGGGATATCAGGCTGACCGTATAAGATACCGGTTAAAGAAGGGAAGCATTGGTATTTTTTGTATATAAATGTAAACATACCGGGTTTCTATTCCTTTTGTAAATTCCTGTGTGCTATACTTATGAAAGATAAAACGCTGGCAGAAGGTGATATACGGTCAACGTTTTGTTTGTGGAAATAAAAAAGGAAGGAATAGCTACTCATGAATTCACTGAAACCAATGTTACTTACATCACTGAAAACATATGACCGCAGTCAGTTTCTGAAGGATGTCACAGCCGGGGTCATCGTTGCGATCATTGCGCTGCCGCTTTCCATCGCACTGGCACTGGCTTCCGGTGTAGGCCCTGAACAGGGTATCTTCACCGCGATCGTTGCCGGATTTGTGATTTCGGCTCTGGGTGGGAGCAATGTACAGATCGCAGGGCCTACGGCTGCTTTTGCTACGATCGTAGCGGGTATTGTTGCCCGTGACGGGATGGATGGTCTTATAATCTCCACTGTCCTGGCGGGCATTTTTCTGATCCTGATGGGCATATGTCATTTTGGAAGCCTGATCAAATTTATCCCCTATACCATCACAACCGGCTTTACATCCGGAATTGCGGTCACGATCGTGATCGGACAGCTGAAGGATTTCTGCGGCGTTACATATCCGGATGGGCTGCGTCCTGTGGAAACTACAGAAAAACTGAAGGCTTTTTTCCAGAATATTTCATCGGTCAATACGGATGCTCTGATCGTCGGGGCAGTCAGTCTTGTAATTCTGATTCTTGCACCATTTATTTTCAAAAGGATCCCGGGTTCCCTGATCGCGGTGATCATCGGAAGCCTGATGGTCCGTTTTCTTCCACTTAAGGTATCAACAATCGGAAATCTGTATACGATCAGCAATTCACTTCCTGTATTTCATCTTCCGGGCATCAGCCTGAGCGTGATCAGCTCTTCTCTGTCCAACGCATTTACGATCGCAGTGCTTGCGGCAATTGAATCGCTTCTTTCCTGCGTGGTCGCAGACGGAATGATCAACAGTAAGCACCGTTCGGATATGGAACTGGTAGCTCAGGGGGCTGGAAATATAGCTTCTGCGCTGTTTGGCGGTATCCCGGCAACAGGGGCGATCGCCAGAACTGCTGCAAATATCAAAAACGGAGGACGTACACCGGTTGCCGGTATGGTGCATTCCGTTACTCTTCTGATCGTCCTGGTTGTTCTGATGCCTTATGCAGGAATGATCCCTATGCCTACGATCGCGGCTATTCTTTTTCTTGTTGCATATAATATGTGTCAGTGGCGTACCTTTGTAAGCCTGGTAAAAACCGCACCGAAAAGCGATATCATTGTCCTGGTTGTAACCTTTGTCCTTACCGTAGTATTTGATCTGGTTGTTGCGATTGAAGCAGGTATGATCATAGCCTGTCTTTTATTTATCAAACGTATGAGCGAAGAGACGGATGTAAAAAGCTGGGTGTATGTAGATGATGACAGTGCGGATGTTGACGAGCATCTTCGTAAGCTCCCTGCCGCGATCCGTGTTTATGAAATTACAGGACCGTTATTCTTTGGTGCTGCGGATGCGATCGAGCATATCGTTGTCAAGGATTTTACAAAATGTCTGGTTATCCGTATGCGAAGTGTTCCGGCACTGGACAGTACTGCCATGAATGCACTGTGGAATCTGGCAAAAGTATGCAATTCCAGAAATATAACCCTGGTATTTTCCCACGTAAACGAACAGCCCATGCATGTCATGGAAAAAGCCGGCTTTACTGAACTTGTAGGAAGAGAAAATTTCTGTTCCAATATTTCAGCAGCTTTAAAAAGGGCAGAGGAAGTCATCTGATGGATATAAGGCTTTGCGCGATGCCATTCTTTTTTTCTTGAATTCCCCGTATAAACCATATATAATAGCAATACTGTGAAGAAATATCGTTACTGTGAGCAGTTACGGTATTTCTTTATATAACCTGTTATATTAAAGCGAAAGGAAAAACATGAGAAAATTAGCACTTAGTGATGAAATATTACTTAATGTTGACAAGGCCGCCCGTTATATCGGCGGCGAGGTCAACTCTGTAATGAAAGATAAAAATAAAGTAGATATCCGCTTTGCCATGTGCTTCCCGGATGTGTATGAGATCGGTATGTCCAACCTGGGTATGATGATTCTTTATAATATGTTCAACCAGCGCGAGGATGTATGGTGTGAGCGTCTCTTTTCTCCGTGGCCGGATCTGGATAAGGTGATGAGAGAACAGAATATCCCGTTATTTGCGCTGGAATCCCAGGAGCCGATCCGGGATTTCGATTTTCTTGGCATTACGATCGGGTACGAAATGTGCTATACCAATATCCTGCAGGTGCTTGACCTCGGTGGAATCCCGCTGAAAAGTGTGGAACGTGGAGAAGATGCTCCGATCGTGGTAGGCGGCGGGGCCTGTGCCTATAATCCGGAGCCTCTGGCACCGTTTTTTGATCTGTTCTACATTGGCGAGGGCGAGACGGTTTACGACACTCTTTTTGATGCATATAAGGCAAATAAGAAGGCTGGTGGCAGCAGGAGGGATTTCCTTCTGGCAGCAGCTAAGATACCGGGGATTTATGTTCCGTCACTTTATGAGGTCACTTATAAAGAAGATGGTACGATCGCTTCTTTTGCCCCGGCGAAAGAGGGGGTTCCCGAGAGAGTACAGAAGCAGCTGATCATAGATATGGAGAAAGAGTACCGTGCGGTGGAGGCACCGGTTGTTCCACATATTAAGGCCACACAGGATCGTGTAACACTGGAGATCCAGCGCGGATGCATCCGTGGCTGTCGTTTCTGCCAGGCGGGAATGATCTACCGTCCGACCCGCGAGCGCGATGTGGAGACTCTCAAGGAATCTGCACGCACGATGCTGAAAAATACAGGCCATGAGGAGATTTCCCTGAGCTCTTTAAGCTCCAGCGATTATTCCCAGCTGAAGGAACTGGTGAATTTCCTGATCGATGAATTCCATGGAAAAGCGATCAATATTTCTCTTCCGTCTCTTCGGATCGATGCCTTTGCGCTGGATGTCATGAGTAAGGTTCAGGATGTAAAGAAAAGCAGCCTGACCTTTGCGCCGGAGGCAGGATCCCAGAGACTTCGCGATGTTATCAATAAAGGCCTGACAGAAGAGGTGATCCTTCATGGTGCAGGGGAGGCATTTAAGGGTGGCTGGAATCAGGTGAAGCTCTACTTTATGCTTGGTCTTCCTACCGAAACGGAGGATGATATGAAGGGAATCGCGCATCTGGCACAGAAAATTGCGGAAACTTATTATGAAGTCCTTCCGAAGGAACAGCGCAAAGGCAAGGTTCAGATCAATGTCAGCACTTCGTTTTTTGTGCCGAAGCCATTTACGCCGTTCCAGTGGGCTCCTATGTATACGGAACAGGATTTTGTAGAAAAAGCCAAGGTTGTCAAGAATGAAGTCCGTGCCCAGCTGAATCAGAGAAGCATCCGTTATAACTGGCACGAGCCGGATGTAACTGCCCTGGAGGGATTCCTTGCACGTGGGGACAGACGATGTGCGGATGTGATCTTAAGAGCCTACGAAAAAGGTGCTCTTTACGATGCATGGACAGAAAAATTTGATTATGATCTCTGGAAAGAGGCTATGGCAGAATGTGGTGTGGATATGACTTTCTATACTCTTCGTGAAAGAAGCCTGGATGAGATCCTCCCCTGGGATTTTATTGATACCGGTGTCAGCCGTAAGTTCCTGGAGCGTGAGTGGCAGCGGGCGAAAGAAGGCGTTGTAACTGAAAACTGCAGACAGAAATGTTCTGCCTGTGGGGCTATGAGATTTAAAGGAGGTGTCTGCCTTGAAGGTAAGAATTAAATTCAGCAAAGAGGGCCCGATGAAGTTTGTGGGACATCTGGATACCATGCGTTATTTTCAGAAAGCAATCCGCCGTGCAGAGCTTCCGGTAGCCTTTTCCGGCGGATACAGCCCGCATATGATCATGTCTTTTGCAGTTCCGCTCGGAGTTGGAATGGAAAGTCTTGGGGACTATTTTGACCTGGAAATGGCTGAGGATATGCCGACCACAGAGGTTGCCTCCCGGCTGGAAAAGCAGATGGCCGAGGGCATGCATATTTTAAGTGTCCGTAAGGTAGAGGACGGAAAAGCCGGCAAAGCGATGGCTCTGGTGGCGGCCGCCGATTATCTGGTGGAATTTCGTCCGGGAAAAGAGCCATCCACGGCCTGGAAAGAGCGGGTAGGAGAATTTTTGGCTCTTCCGGAAATCAAAGTAACCAAGCAGACAAAACGCAGTGAGAAAGAAATCGATCTTCGACCGAACATCTACAAAATGGAAGTCCGTGAAAACGGTTTTTTCTATATGCTTGCATCTGCAAGCTCCAACTATACGAAGCCGGAGTTTGTGACAAATACATTTTTTGAGTGGCTGGGAGAAGAACTTCCGGAATTTGCCTTTACAGTAAAACGTCTGGAAATGTATGCAGATGAAGGAGAAGAGGCAGACCCACGTTTTGTAACACTGGAATCATTAGGTGAGGAAATTGAGTAAACTGATCATAACAAGAATGGAGATCCATGGAGTACCCTGTACAGTTGCCGCTCTTTCTGAAGAGAACCGTATTGTGGAACTCAGGCTGGAATCAGACCAGGAGAAATCCATTCTCGGGAATATTTATACGGGACAGGTAGAAAATATAGCGGCAAATATCCAGGCTGCTTTTATCCAGATCGCCCCTGGAAAAAGATGCTATTATCCGCTGTCTGAGGCGGAACGGGCTGTTTTTTCCGCAGGGAGAAAGGGAAAGGGACCGCTGCGCCCCGGAGATGAGCTTCTTGTCCAGGTCAGCCGTGATGCCATGAAGGGAAAGCTTCCTGCATTATCATCCAATTTGAATTTTACGGGAAGATATCTTGTTCTCACGACCGGAGATAAGAAATTTGGCCTTTCTTCCAAGCTGTCCCAGGACGACAGACACCGGCTCAGCGGATGGCTGAGAGAGGAGGCCGCGCGTCCGGATAAGGAATTTGGGATCGTTGTCCGGACCAATGCGGCGGAGGCTTCCAAAGAAGAAATACGGAAGGAACTGGAATGGCTGAAGGGACGTTACCATAAAGCTGTAGTACAGGGCCGCAGCCGTACCTGCTTCAGCCTTGTACTGGAGACCGAGCCGTTTTATGTGGCTGCCGTGCGCGATGCCTATGGGCGAAATCTGGAAGAGATCCTTACTGATATACCGGAAATCCGGGACAGGGTCGCCGGATATCTGGATGAGATCAGTCCGGAACTCAAAGAAAAGCTGCGTTTTTACCAGGATAAGCTGCTCCCTCTTTATAAGCTGTACCGGATAGAAACTGCGCTGGAAACGATCCAGAAGGAAAAGGTCTGGCTGAACAGCGGTGGATTTCTCGTGATCCAGCAGACGGAAGCTTTTGTTTCCATTGATGTAAACAGTGGAAAATATACCGGTAAGAAAAAAATGGAAGAAACCTTCCGCAAGATCAATCTGGAAGCGGCGGCGGAGATCAGCCGTCAGCTTCGGCTGAGAAATCTCTCGGGCATCATCCTGATCGATTTTATCAATATGGAAAGCCAGGATCACAGGGATGAGCTTTTCCATGTTCTGCAGAAGCTTCTCCGAAAAGACCCGGTCAAGAGCCGTGCCATTGATATTACACCCCTTCATATTTTGGAGATGACCAGAAAGAAGGTCAGACGCCCGGTCATTGAAGATATTCGCGAGATCACAAAAAAATAACAGGAATATCAAAAAATATCAAAAAAATCGAAAAAAGCTATTGACAGAGCATAAAGCCGCTGTTAATATAAGTGAGTATGCCGCACAAAGAGGTTAAAGAGCTTCGGCTTTTGGCGGAGGCCACCGAATTTGGCGAGTAAATAATTAGGAGGTGCCACAGATGTACGCAATTATTGCAACAGGTGGTAAACAGTACAAGGTTGCCGAGGGTGACGTAATTAAAGTTGAAAAGCTCGGTGTAGAAGCTGGTGAAACCGTAACATTTGACAACGTAATCGCAGTCAGCAATGACGGATTGAAAGTTGGCGAAGATGTAAAAGATGCCAGTGTTACCGCTTCTGTAGTTGAAAACGGTAAGAATCGCAAGGTCATCGTTTACAAATACAAACGCAAAACTGGATATCACAAGAAAAACGGACACAGACAGCAGTACACCAAGGTTAAGATCGAAAAGATTAACGGTTAATCTGGTGTCATCATGATTACAATTAAAGTCAGGAAGAAAAACGGTTCCTATGAGGAATTTATCTCAAAAGGGCATGCCGGCTATGCCGAGGCCGGACAGGATATTGTCTGTGCTGCCGTGTCTGCGCTTGTCATTACCACTGTGAATTCTCTTGAACGGTTTACAGATGACAGGTTTGAGGTGCAGGAGGACGATGGATTTGTTTCCATCCATTTCCGGGATGTGCTCTCAGAAAGAGGAATGCTCCTTATGGATTCTCTGCTTCTTGGTCTGACGGAAATTGCTGGTAGTTATAACAATCGATATTTGACAGTAAAAGTCAAGGAGGTGTAACAACAATGATGAAGATGAACCTTCAGTTATTCGCACATAAAAAAGGAGTTGGTTCTACAAAGAACGGTCGTGATTCCGAGTCTAAGAGATTAGGTGCGAAGAGAGCAGACGGACAGTTTGTAAAAGCCGGAAATATTCTTTACAGACAGCGCGGAACTAAGATTCACCCAGGTGAAAACGTAGGCTGCGGTAGAGACTATACTTTATTTGCACTTAAAGACGGAGTCGTAAGATTCACAAGAAAGGGTCGCGATAAGAAACAGGTTTCTATCGTTCCTGTAGACGCAGAGTAATGAAATAGGTAAAAGGCTTCAAATCGATCCGGTTTGGAGCCTTTTTTTGGAATAGAGGTGTAATATGTTTGCAGACAGAGCAAGGATCATTATCCGCTCCGGTAAAGGCGGCGATGGACATGTAAGCTTCCGCCGTGAGCTGTATGTGCCGAACGGCGGTCCGGACGGCGGCGATGGCGGCCGTGGCGGTGATGTGATTTTTGAAATCGATGAGGGACAGAATACTCTCGGAGACTACAGACACAAAAGAAAATATAAAGCGGAAAATGGCCAGGAAGGCGGCAAGAAGCGATGCCATGGCGCGGATGGCAAAGATGTTATCCTGAAGGTTCCGGAGGGAACTGTTATCATGGACGCAGAATCAGGTAAGGTCATTGCAGATATGTCCGGTGAAAACCGCAGGCAGATCGTATTAAAGGGTGGCCGTGGCGGCAAGGGAAACCAGCATTATGCAACAGCAACCATGCAGGTTCCGAAGTATGCACAGCCGGGACAGCCGGCACAGGAGCTGGAAGTACTTCTTGAGCTTAAGGTGATCGCGGATGTTGGTCTTGTTGGATTTCCGAATGTAGGCAAATCCACCTTCCTTTCACGTGTGACCAATGCACAGCCAAAGATCGCCAATTATCATTTTACAACCTTAAGCCCGAATCTTGGCGTTGTGGATACAGATAATGGTGGCTTTGTCATTGCGGATATCCCGGGACTGATCGAGGGTGCATCAGAGGGTGTGGGTCTTGGACATGAATTTCTCCGCCATATTGAGCGTACACGGGTTATCATCCACATTGTAGATGCAGCTTCCGTAGAAGGCCGTGATCCGGTAGATGACATTCATAAGATCAACAAAGAGCTGGAAGCCTACAATCCGGAGATTGCTGCAAGACCGCAGGTGATCGCAGCCAATAAGATTGACTGCATTTTTGATGATGGAGAGGAAAGTCCGATCGACCGACTGAAAGCCGAATTTGAACCGCAGGGTATTTCCGTTTATCCGATTTCCGCTGTTACAGGCCAGGGAGTCCGCGAGCTTCTTTTCCATGTAAAAGAGCTTCTGGACAAGAGTCCTATGACCCCTGTTGTATTCGAACAGGAATTCTTCCCGGAGGATGTTCTGGTAAATGAGAATCTTCCGTTTACGGTGGAACGCAGTGAAGAGGATCCGGAGATCTTCCTTGTAGAAGGCCCCAAGATTGAAAAAATGCTTGGCTATACAAATCTGGATTCTGAGAAAGGTTTTGCTTTCTTCCAGAAATTCCTGAAGGAGGGCGGTATCCTGGAAGAACTGGAAAAAGCCGGTATCCAGGAAGGGGACACTGTCCGTATGTATGGTTTTGATTTTGATTATTATAAGTAAGAGGTATGACGAATGACAAGTAAGCAGAGAGCATATTTAAAAGGCCTTGCCATGACGATGGATCCGATCCTTCAGCTCGGCAAGGGAGGACTTACTCCGGAGAATACCGCTGCTGTTGAGGAAGCTCTTGCAGCAAGAGAGCTGATCAAGATCAGCGTTCTTCAGAACTGTCTGGAGGATCCACGTGAAATGGCACAGGTTCTTGCGGAGAGAACCAGATCCCAGGTGGTTCAGGTGATCGGAAAAAAGATCGTTCTCTACAGAGAAGGCAAAAAGGATAAGAAAAAGATCATTCTTCCGTAATTTCGGGAGGTTTTAGATGAACAAGGCAGTAAAAAAAATAGGAATCATGGGCGGCACATTCGATCCGATACACATGGGACATCTGATCCTCGGAGAAAAAGCCTATGAACAGCTTGGGCTTGACAGGGTTTTGTTTATGCCATGCGGAAATCCGCCGCATAAACGAAACCGAAAGGGCCGTGCTACAGATGAACAGCGTGCGGAAATGGTGCGTCTTGCCATAGAAGATAATCCCCATTTTGAATTATCTCTGATGGAGATGCATGAAGAAGGCTACACGTATACTTACCGGACCCTGGAACAGCTGAATGCACAGAATCCGGATACGGAATACTATTTTATCATCGGAGCAGACTCCCTTTATAATTTTGATACCTGGAGGGAACCGGAGCGTATCTGTCAGGCTGCCGTTCTGGTGGTGGCTACCAGAGACCATACACCGATGAGGGAGCTTGACCAACAGATCGAATTTTCGTCCCGGAAATATAATGGGAAATTTATCCGCCTGGATACCATGAATATCGATGTTTCCAGTGAGCTTTTACGTTTCTGGCACAGAAGCGGACAAAGCTTACGTTATTATGTCCCTCAGCCTGTGATTTCCTATATTGAAAAAAATGGTATATATAAAGGAAATGATTCGGATGGGAAAATATGATTTTACCAAGATAAAGAAAAAGCTTTCCAAATATCTGGACGAAGCAAGATTTGAGCATACAATGGGGGTCATGTACACCTGTGCCGCACTTGCCATGGTTTATGGCTATGATCTGGAGGCTGCACAGGCTGCAGGACTTCTTCATGACAGTGCCAAGTGCATTCCCAACAAAAAAAAGCTGAAGCTTTGCAGCCAGCATAACATTTCGGTATCGGATTTTGAGAAGGAGCATCCTTTTCTTCTTCATGCCAAGCTGGGAGCTTACGTGGCACGCAGCAAGTATGATATAAAGGATGAGGAGATCCTTACAGCGATCACATATCATACAACAGGACGGCCAGGAATGGGCATTCTGGAGAAGATTGTCTATATTTCGGATTATATTGAGCCAATGCGCGATAAAGCCCCAAACCTTCCAAAAGTACGCAGGCTTGCTTTTGAGAATCTGGATGAGTGTATGTATGAGATTCTCAAAGACACGCTGGAATACTTGGAGGAAAATCCAAAAGAAATCGATGGCACGACCAGAGAAGCCTATGTCTATTATAAAGATCTTCATGACAGGAAAATGCAGGATACTGCCAACAGACAGGAGGAATAAAATTTATGAGTATCGAAAAGGATATGGTTCGAATTGCCTGCAAGGCATTGGAGGATAAGAAAGCAAAGGATATTAAAATTATTGATATCCATGAGATTTCTGTGATCGCAGACTATTTTGTGATCGCAAGTGCTTCAAACCAGAATCAGGTACAGGCCATGGTAGATAATGCAGATGAAATGCTTGGCCGTGCAGGATACGAAGCAAAACAGATCGAAGGAACAAGAAATTCCAGCTGGGTGCTTATGGATTACGGCGATATGATCATTCATATCTTTGATGAAGAAAACAGACTTTTCTATGATCTGGAAAGAATCTGGCGAGACGGAAGGATCCTCGAAGCACAGGAGTTTTTGGCTGAGGAAGAGTAGTAAACAACCGGTTTACGGTAAAAGTATTATGTAAACCACTATAAACTGTATAAATTATAAAAGCGATATCTTCCTGTTATCTTAGAAGATATCGCTTTTTATTTGACCCAAATTTACTGGAAGAAACGGAATACACCAAATACTTTACCGAGGATCTGAAGATCGCCAGTGACAATGATCGGTTCCATGCTGTCGTTCTCCGGCTGGAGACGATAATAACCATTCTCTTTATAAAATGTCTTCACAGTAGCAGAGTCTTCTACAAGAGCAACTACCATATCACCATTCTCAGCAGTAGCCTGCTGCCTTACCAGCACCTGATCTCCGTCAAAAATGCCGACATTGATCATGCTGTCACCCTTTACACGAAGTAAAAAGCTCTGTTCATTGGGCATGTACTCAGCCGGGATCGGAAAATATGTCTCGATATTCTCCACAGCCAGAAGCGGCTGTCCGGCTGCAACGGTCCCTACGAGGGGAACATTGACCACCTCACGGCGTACCAGATTGAAATTATCATCAATGATCTCAATAGCACGTGGCTTGGTAGCATCCCTGCGGATGTAGCCATTCTTCTCAAGTGCTTCCAGATGGGAATGAACAGAGGAAGTGGACTTGAGGTTCACTGCTTCACAGATCTCACGTACAGACGGCGGGAAACCTCTGTTCAGAATTTCATTCTTCATATAATCGAGGATCTCCTGCTGTTTCTTGCTGATTCTGCCATATGTCATGTGTATTTACCTCCCTGGATCAAGAAATTATCTGCTGCCGGCATAATATGACAGCGTCACGAAAATATATTTATGACAGTATACCATACTTTGAGAAAAATAGCAAACAGATATTCGGAAAACATGTTCCAAACATCTGTTTGTGGCTGGCTGTTTAATATTCGCTGTACTAGAGCTTGTATTCACAGGAAGAAAATGTTAAAATAAAACGAACTTTAAGAGATGAAAGATTAAAGGAGGCATTCTTTTGCCTGACAATAATGTACGTTCCGGGAGAACACCCGGAATCTTAACAAAACTTCGTAAAATTTTCGGCCTGAATATCGGAACGGTGATGTTTGGGGCTATTTTAATCTATATGATTTTCAGTGTGATGCTTTACCTGACGGCTTCGCACATGGAATCTTATCAGGTTTCTTCCGGTCCGCTGTCCATGAACGAAACCTACACGGGACTGGCGATCATGACTGAGAATGTAGTGCAGGCAGATGCCGGCGGGTATGTTACCTATTATGCCAGAGAAGGAACCAAGATCAATGCCAACGGTGCTGTTTACAGTCTGAATACTTCAAAATCCACAGATAGCAATGCTTCTTTAAGCGCGGAGGAGCTGTCAGATATCCGCAGTAATATGCAGAGCTTTTCCAAGGGATTCGACTCAAGTAAATTTAACAGCACCTACAGTTTTAAATATCAGTTAAATGGAAGTATTCTTCAGTATGCTTCGGATACTTCTTCTGCTTCCGTCGATTCGAATATCCGTCGTGCAGAGACAGACGGAATTATACTTTATTCCAAGGACGGCTATGAATCTAAGACAGTAGATAATATTACCTCTGCTGATTTTGACCAGAATTCCTACCAGGAGACTGACCTGAAAACAGAAGACCAGATAAAAGCAGGGGATGATATTTATACCATTGTCACAGACGAACGGTGGAGCCTTCTGATCCCCTTAAGCGAGAAACAGGCGGCTAATCTGAAGGACCGTACATCTATCCGTGTGAAATTTTTAAAGGATGAGCTGACTCAGACAGGGGATTTTTCTATTATAGAGATTGATGGTTCGAAGTATGGACAGATTGATTTTAATAAAGGACTGATCCGGTATGCATCTGACCGCTTCCTGGAAATCGAGCTTGTCACCAATAATGTGACAGGATTAAAGATCCCACTTTCTTCTGTTGTTACAAAGGAATTTTACGCGATTCCTTCTAAATATCTTACAACGGATAAGGAAACACAGCAGTCTGGCTTTATGCTTTCCGGAAAAAACAAGAAAGGCAACAGTACAACGACTTTTGTTAAGGCCGGAATCTACGGACGCGATGAAGTTACAGATGAGAAAACTCAGAAAACAAGCTATATTTATTATGTTGACAGGAGCAAATTCAAAGAAGGCGATGCTATCGTTGACCAGGACAGTGGAGAGAAATACGTGATCGGGGACACCGAAACCCTGGAGGGTGTTTACTGTATCAATCAGGGATATGCCGTATTTCGCCGGATTGAGATTTTAGATGAGAATGAGGAATACGCTGTTGTTTCAAAGGAAACATACAACGGACTTGTCAGATATGACCGTATTGTAAAAAATGCGGACAAAGTCAGTGAACAGGATATACTTTACTAAAGGAGGCTTTTTTATGATAGCAGAAAATTTGGCACAGGTTCAGAAGAATATTGAAAAATCCTGCGGAGAAATAAACAGAGATCCAGGTGAGGTTACACTGATCGCTGTCAGCAAGACCAAGCCCGTGGAAATGCTGAAGGAAGCTTATGATGCCGGAGCCCGTGTTTTTGGAGAAAATAAAGTCCAGGAGATCGTAGATAAGTATGACCAGATGCCTTCGGATGTGAAATGGCACATGATCGGCCATCTGCAGCGAAACAAGGTTAAATATATTGTAGATAAGGTGGCTATGATCCATTCTGTAGATTCCTTCCGTCTTGCGGAAACCATTGAGAAGGAGGCGGCAAAAAAAGAGGTTGTTGTACCGATCCTTATTGAGGTTAATGTAGCACGGGAAGAGAGCAAATTCGGCTTAAGGCCGGAAGAGGTCTTACCTTTTATTGAAGAAATCGCAGACTTTTCACATATCAGGATCAATGGTCTTATGACAATTGCACCATATGTTGAAAATGCTGAGGAAAATCGAAGAATTTTCCGTGAACTTAAGAAATTAAGTGTTGACATTGCAGCAAAAAACATTAATAATGTTACTATGAGTGTTCTAAGTATGGGAATGACAGGAGATTATATGGTCGCTGTACAGGAGGGCGCTACAATGGTGCGCGTTGGTACCGGGATTTTTGGAGCCAGAAATTACGCGATATAGACTAATAAGATTGGAGATTTAAAATGGGCGTTTTAGACAAGTTTTTAGATGCCATCAAACTGAACGACGATTATGACGATGACGAGTTATTAGATGATAGTATCCTTGAGGAAGAAGACGATTATGAGGATGATTTCCTCGATGATGATATGGAAGAGAAACCAAGGAAGAAATTCTTTGAAAAATTCTCCAAGAAGAAGTCTGAAGAGGAAGAGGATTTTATGGATGAAGCAGAACCGGAAGAGGAGTCTGTTAAACCATCCTCCAGGATTTCCGCAAAAACTGCTGCTACCAAGGCTCCTGTGAAGCAGGAACGTGCTGCAAGAGTGGCACCATCCTCCAAGATCACACCAATGCGTGCAAGCAGGCGTTCCTCCCAGAATGTAAATATGGAAGTCTGTGTAATTAAACCGACTACCATGGAAGAGGCCAGGGAGATCGCAGATACACTGGTTGACAATTCTACCGTGATCCTGAATCTTGAGGGAATCGATGTAGAGCTTGCACAGAGGATCATTGATTTCACTTCCGGAGCCTGCTATTCACTTGGCGGAAGTCTTCAGCAGGTATCCAGCTATATCTTTGTACTGGGGCCATATAATGTGGATATCACAGGCGATCTTCAGAACATCCTTGGGGGATCTGTCCCGTCCGTAAGGGTTGGTTATTGATCCCATGGACAGGGAGGAACTTTTTATCAGGAGAGTCCGTGAGCTTGCGAATCTGGCTTATCAGCGAGATATCACTACATTTACGGATTTTCTTAATTTAAATGAACGAAATATTTTAAACAGTCAGAATCTTCATAAGCTGGGTGTTACAGTGGAAGGTTTTGGCGGGTATGAGAATGCAGAGCGTCAGATGGTAGCCTTTCATCCTGATGCTCTTGCTTTTACCTGGGAATATCCCATCGACTGTATCCGGCTGGAACCCAAAGCAATAAAATTTTCAGAAGATCTGACACACAGGGATTATCTGGGGGCCATCCTGAATCTTGGAGTGGACAGAAGTGTTGTGGGCGATATTCTGATCAAAGATCATACAGCCAGTTTCTTCTGTCTTAGAAGAATGACGGATTTTTTTCTGGAAAATCTCAGCAGGGTTCGGCATACAACAGTTGTGGCATCTAAAATCGAAGATCCGGGAGATATACCGGAGCCTGAACTGAGTCCGCTTACCGGAACCTGCGCGTCTGTGCG
The DNA here is from genome assembly GCA_963642325.1 of Prevotella sp. CAG:279. GTDB lineage: Bacteria > Bacillota > Clostridia > Lachnospirales > Lachnospiraceae > Blautia_A. The sequence continues at coordinate 74,755 of CAVIGE010000003.1, read as the reverse complement.
TCTGGATTCCCTGATCGCACTGGCGTTCGGGACATCCAGGAGCAGTATTGTACATTGTATTGAAGAAGGACTTGTTTTTGTGAACGGAAGGCTGATAACCTCCAATGGATATGAGCCAAAAGAAGGAGATATTATATCTGTCCGTAAAAAAGGACGGTTTATTTTTGATGGAGTGACCCGTCAGACGAAAAAAGGACGTCTTGGCGTGCGTATTCTCCTCTACATCTGAACAGCAAGGAGGGAAACTCGATGACCGAATCAAAATTATTTGTTAAGCGTGAGGGAGACTTTCGTTATCCCATCTGTTTTGAAGAAGATTTTTCAAAGCTGGCACAGGCTATGCAGGATGAGGGGCTTGTGGACAGAAAGATCTGTATTGTAACCGATTCCAATGTAGGACCTTTATATGAAGCTGCCGTAGAAAAAGCTTTGCGTGAGGTAAGCTCTGATATTTCTGTTTTCACATTTGAAGCTGGTGAAAAGAACAAAAACCTGGAAACAGTGGCTTCTCTGTATCAGACATTAATAAAGAACGGCCTGGACCGAAAAAGCATTCTTGTTGCGCTGGGCGGCGGGGTTGTGGGAGATCTCGCGGGCTTTGGGGCAGCTACCTATCTCCGAGGAATTGATTTTGTTCAGGTTCCGACCACCTTGCTGGCACAGGTAGACAGCAGCGTAGGTGGCAAAACGGGCGTTGACTTTCAGCAGTATAAGAATATGGTAGGAGCTTTCCATCAGCCAAGACTTGTGTATATGAACTTAAGCACTCTTACCACGTTACCGGCAAAACAGTTTTCCTGCGGAATGGGTGAGATCCTAAAGACCGGGCTGATCTGCGATGGGGAGTTTTTTCGCTTGGTATGCCGTGAGCAAAAAAGTATTAAAGCTCTGGATATGAAGCTCATTGCGTCAATGGTCCGCAGATGCTGTGAGATCAAGGCCGGTATTGTGGAACGTGATCCAAGGGAACAGGGGGAGCGTGCATTATTAAATCTTGGGCATACAGTGGGACATGCTGTAGAGAAGCTGAAGAATTTTACACTTCTTCATGGACAATGTGTAGGTGCAGGTCTTGTGGCTGCAGCCTATCTTTCCATGAAACGGGGACTTCTTAACGAACAGGAATATCAGGAGATCTGCGAAGGCTGTGAAGGCTATGGCCTTCCGGTCCATGTGGACGGGCTGCTGCCGGAAGATGTCCTTGCCGCAACAAAAAAAGACAAAAAAATGGAACAGGGCCATATCAAATTTGTCCTGATGGACGGAATCGGAAAGAGCTTCATTGACAAGACGGTGACGGATGCAGAGCTGCTTTCCTGCATTCAGGAGATTACTTTATGATCAGCAGGACGAATACACATCATAAGATTTCAATGGCCAGATGTCTGGCTGTTGATCTCTTTCTGGTGCTTTTTCTTGTTATTTCTGATCAGACAGCCAAAAAACTGGCATATATATATCTTAAGAACCAGCCATCCGTATCTCTGATACCGGGAGTCCTAAAGCTTTATTACCTCTATCCGGAGAACCGGGGGATTGCTTTTGGAATGTTTCAGGGAAGTGTGCTGTTTTTTGCTGTTGTGAGTATTTTGTTCCTTCTGGTGCTTATATATGCCTGGATCCGGATTCCAAAAGAACGTTTTTATCTGCCGCTTCTTACGATTGCAGCTGTGCTGGCTTCCGGAGCACTGGGGAATTTCATTGACCGTTTTTTCAGGGGATATGTGATAGATTTTATTTATTTTTCATTGATCGATTTTCCGGTTTTTAATCTGGCAGATGTCTATGTAGTGGTGAGTGGGATCCTGCTCATCCTGTTAGTCTGTACCAAATACAGAAATGATGATTTCGCATTTCTGAATATAAGGCAATGATTTTTTGCAGGAGATAAGAAATGGAAATATATGACTATAAAATAGAAAAAAATGAATCTGGCACACGAATTGACCGCTATCTTGCAGAAAAGGACAGCGGTTTTTCCAGATCTTTTATTCAAAAGTTATTAAAGGATGGCCTGGTTACAGTTGGGGGAAAGCCTGCCAAATCCAACTATAAGCTTAGGGAAGCGGATGCTGTCCATCTGGAGATTCCGGATTCCAGTGAGCCGGATATTATGCCGGAGGATATTCCTCTGGACATTCTTTATGAGGACCAGGATGTGCTGGTCGTCAATAAGCCGAAAGGGATGGTAGTCCACCCTGCTGCCGGCCATTATCAGGGAACTCTGGTAAATGCGGTGATGGCTCACTGTGGGGACAGTCTTTCCGGTATCAACGGAGTGATGCGCCCTGGGATTGTACACAGGATTGATAAGGATACTACAGGAGCACTTCTTGTATGTAAGAACGATACAGCTCACAGAGATCTGGCGGAGCAGCTGAAATGTCACAGTATCCGCCGCCGTTACAGGGCAGTAGTACAGGGAAACCTGAAAGAGGATGAGGGAACTATCGAAGCTCCTGTTGGACGCCATCCTACAGACCGCAAAAAAATGTCTGTTAATCATAAGAATGGTAAAGCCGCAGTGACGCATTATAAGGTTCTGGAACGTTTTGGACAGGCAACGTATGTGGAGTGCCGCCTGGAAACAGGGCGTACACATCAGATCCGTGTGCATATGGCAAGTATCGGCCATCCGCTTCTGGGAGATACCGTTTATGGCTCATCCAGAAATCCATATCATCTGGAGGGGCAGGCACTTCATGCAATGATCCTGGGATTTGTACATCCGCGAACGGGTGAATATATGGAATTTACAGCACCACTTCCAGAGTATTTTGTTAAATTGCTGATAAAATTGCGAAAATAGCTGGAAAAGTTGTGGAATATATTGTATAATAGCTGTATTAAGAGATCTGGCAGGGCGTTTATCACAGATCTGCCAGACCAGAAGCAGAAAGGATGTGGCTGTTATGAGTAACAATACAACAAGTTCCATTATTACAATTGGCCGTAAATATGGCAGTGCCGGAAGACAGATCGGACAGGAGGTTGCCAAATATTTCGGAATTAAATGCTATGATAAAGAGCTGCTGGAGCACGCAGCCAATGACAGCGGAATCTGCAAGGAGCTGTTTGAACACCATGATGAGAAGCCTACGAACAGTTTTCTTTATTCCCTTGTAATGGATACTTATTCCTTTGGATATTCGTCAGCAGGGTTCACGGATATGCCTATGAACCATAAGATTTTTCTTGCACAGTTCGAGGCTATTAAGAAGCTGGCGGAAGAGGGGCCGTGCGTAATGGTCGGAAGATGTGCGGATTATGCCCTGGCTGATAACAAGGATTGCTTCAGTGTGTTTATCCATGCGGACATGGACTGGCGCATTAGCCGCATTTCTGAGAAGTATAACAAGAATGCCAAAGAAGCTAAGGATATGCTCAACAAGACAGATAAGAGCCGTTCCAGTTATTATAATTATTATACCAACAAGAAATGGGGATCTGCAGACAGCTATAATCTCTGTCTGGACAGCAGCAAGCTTGGCATTGAAGGAACAGCGAAGGCGATCATTGAGGCTGTGAATATCTATGACAGCCTGAAAAAATAGTTTATAAACAGGGATTGCGAATATCCGCTTGACAGCTGATACTCTGTGAAAACAGGGTATCAGTTTTTTTAATGTTTTTTTTAGACACAAACCGGTAATGCTGTGTTATAATTCACGTATTGGAGGTCTATTATTATGAAATTTCATTGGAATCATCGCTATGTGCAGGCAGGTGTAACTGCATTTCTGGTTATTGCAGCCAGTATCCTTTTTTATTACGGAATTTTTCATATGAAATCCCTGGTTGCCGGAATCACAACATTTTTCGGCATTATGGCTCCGATTATTTACGGAGCTGCGATTGCATACCTTCTTACACCAATTGTTAATTTCCTGGAGAGGAAGATATTCCTGCCCTTTTTCGGAAAGCGTAAGAAGCAGCTGCAGAAGAAAGGCAGGACAGCAATCCGATGGGTGTGCGTGATCTTATCAGTTTTCTTTATGTTCCTGGTGATTTATGCCCTTGTCATGATGATTCTTCCCCAGCTGATCCGAAGCATTGTGAATATCATCTACAGTTTTCCTCATTATGTGAATGTAGTGGAAGACTGGTTGAATTCCATCGTGGAAAAAGGCTGGAAGCTGAATCCTGAGATGATCACCCAGATCAATCAGTATTCCAGCAGACTGCAGGAGTATCTGACGAACACCCTGCTTCCGCAGATGCAGTCCATGATGAAAAATATATCTGCAAGCTTTCTGGATCTTCTTATCTTTCTGAAGAATTTCCTGATCGGAGCGATCGTATCTCTTTATATCCTTGCAGATAAAGAAGGCTTTGTCGCCAAGTCCAAAATGGCTGCCTATGCAGTTCTTCCGGCCAAGTGGGCAACATTTCTGGTTCATGCCATGCGTTTTACGCATAAGACTTTTGGAGGCTTTATCAGCGGTAAGATTTTGGATTCTGCCATCATTGGCGTGTTATGCTACGTGGGAACAGCTATTATAGGAACACCGTATGCGATCCTGGTCAGTGTGATCGTTGGTGTTACCAATGTTATCCCGTTTTTCGGTCCCTATCTGGGAGCTATTCCCTGCATCCTTCTTATTTTACTGGTAAATCCACTGCAGAGCTTATATTTTATGATCTTTATTTTGATCCTCCAGCAGTTTGACGGAAATATTCTTGGACCCAAAATTCTCGGGGAATCTACCGGATTATCCAGTTTTATGGTTATTGTTGCCATCATGATCGGCGGCGGATTGTTCGGAGTCGTTGGAATGATCGTTGGGGTACCGATTTTTGCAGTTCTGAATGCGGCTATATGGAAACTGATCGGGCGCAGTCTTGATGAGAAGGAAATGTCTGCGGATGCAGAGTTTTACAGGGATATTGACTGCGTTGACCCGGTTTCCAAAAAAGCCCTTCCAATGCCGGCGAGAGAGTCCCAGGCAAAGGTACAGACAATTACTGTACACAGGGAGAAGGCCAGCTTCTGGTCTGGTGCGTGGATCGAGATCAAACGCATGTTCGCATATCTGGTTAAATTTATCCAGGCCAGATATACAGGATTCCGGTCAAAGCAGAACGATAAACGGAGGAAAAGAAAAATATGAAATTTGTGATCCAGCGCGTAAACTACGCAGAAGTTAAAGTAAGCGGTGAAACAGTTGGAAAAATTGGCAGGGGATTTCTGGTTCTTATAGGGGTTGGCCGTGAAGATACAAAGGAAGATGCGGACTGGTATCTGAAGAAGCTTCTTGGCCTGCGTATTTTCGAGGACGAAAACGGAAAGACCAATTTATCCCTGGCAGACGTAAACGGTGAATTGCTTCTTGTTTCACAGTTTACGTTGTATGCGAACTGCCGTAAAGGAAACCGTCCAAGCTTCATTGAAGCCGGTGCACCGGATGAGGCAAATTATTTATATGAATATATTATTTCCGAAGCCAAAAAGAAGGTTCCGGTTGTAGAACATGGGATTTTTGGTGCAGACATGAAAGTTTCATTAGAAAATGACGGACCATTTACGGTTATTTTCGATGAGCAGCTGAAAGGCTGAAAAATGAAAAAACTGTAGGAAGCAATGTTTCCTCAGTCATCTATATCTATACGACAAACCCGAGTTTTTCAAATAGATGTAGGCAAATGTGAAACCACTTCTTTTAATTGTTTGTATAATCAAATCATAAATCATATAGATAAGGAGTTTTTATGGACAACAAAATTACTTACCACGAACAAAACGACATTGACAATACTTTAAAACTCCGTGAAGTTTTAAAAACGCTTCCTCCGTTTTGCAGGGATTATTTCCGGGCTATTGATGCAACAACTACAACGAAAACCAGAATTTCCTATGCCTACGATATTCGCATTTTTTTTCAGTTTCTTTTAGATCAGAATCCAATGTTTAAGGGCAAAAATATATCGGATTTTACTGTTGATGTCCTGGATCAGATTAAAGCGGTTGATCTTGAGGAATACGAAGAATATCTCAAGGTCTATAAATCAGCGGACTCTTCCAAAACGGAAACCAACGGTGAACGAGGTGTCAAACGAAAAATTTCAGCTTTGAGAAGCTTCTATGCTTATTATTATAAACATGAAATGATAACAACGAACCCGTCTGTCCTGATCGATGTTCCTAAAATCCATGATAAGAATATTATTCGTCTGGATACAGACGAGGTTGCCATGCTGCTGGATTATATTGAACACTGTGGAGATACACTGACTGGTCAGAAACGTATGTACCATGAAAAAACAAAGGACCGGGATCTTGCTATTGTTACTCTCCTTCTTGGTACAGGAATCCGGGTGTCTGAATGTGTCGGACTGGATGTTGAAGATGTTGATTTTAAAAATAACGGAATCAAAGTTACCAGAAAAGGTGGAAATGAAATGGTTGTATATTTCGGACCAGAGGTGGAAAAAGCATTGAAGAAATATCTGGAGGTCCGGGAAAATATTACTCCTCTGGCCGGACACGAACACGCCCTTTTCTACTCTACCCAGCGTCGGCGTATTGGTGTCCAGGCTATTGAAAATCTTGTAAAAAAATATGCCAGAGAGATCACAACCACCAAAAAGATCACACCGCACAAGCTTCGAAGTACCTACGGTACGGCACTTTACCAGGAAACGGGTGATATTTACCTTGTAGCGGATGTTCTGGGCCATAAGGATGTTAATACTACCAAGAAGCATTACGCTGCACTTGACGATGCCAGACGGCGTCAGGCGGCCAAGGCGGTGCGTCTTCGGGAGGACTGATCATTTATCGAAATCTGTTTCAAACACTCCCTGCGGAGTACGCATGGTAAGAACTCCCAGATTGAATTCACTGTCCATAATGGTGATATGATATTCAAAGATCACATCTTCATCAAATTTGGAAAGCAGTACGTAGCTTCCGTTCTCTTTTCCGTCAATCTGGTCGCAGATGTCGTCGTAAACCTCCTCGCCGGAAATCTTTCGAGGATAGCCGCTTGCCTTGATCTTCTCTTCAATTACTTTATATAATTCTTCCATATTTTATTCGTATCCTTTCTGAAAAAATTGCTGATAAATCAGATATGCTTTTATCATACCAGATTTATCAGCAGAAATCATCAAATATTTGGCTGTTCCGGATAAAAAACAGAATATACCCTTGCATTTTTATGGCTTTTACGGTAAAATTATGTACCAGATAAACACAAATGTATGCCATACCCGAACACTGATTACGAAGATGTAACCAATCTTAGCTGTATCAGTGTTTTTTAATATACAATGGGGAAACGAGGAAAAAATTATGGAAAAAAAGCATGAAATGATGAGTCTGGAAGACTCCGAACAGCTGAAAGGCAGAATGAAATTTTTTGAGCAGGAACTGCTTAAGCATCATCACATTGATCCCAATCTCTATGTGGAATATGATGTAAAAAGAGGCCTGCGTGATTCCGCAGGTAAGGGAGTCCTTACCGGCCTCACCGAGATTTCAGATGTTAATGGCTATAAGCTGGTCAATGGCAGACGCATTCCGGCAGATGGTGCACTGTATTATCAGGGGATCAATGTACAGGATATTATAAACGGACTGAAGGACAGACGCTTTGGCTTTGAGGAAACGATTTATCTTCTGATCTTTGGAAAGCTTCCAAGCAAGGAAGAACTTGCCAGATTTCTGGAGCTTCTCTCTGATATGGAAGATCTGGGAGGCCGTTTCGTCCGCGATGTTGTCATGAAGGGAACGAATGCCAATATCATGAATGCCATGGAGCGGTGTGTACTTGCCCTCTATACATACGATGATAATCCGGAGGATATTTCCGTGGAGAATGTGCTTCGTCAGTCTCTTGAGCTGATTGCAAAGCTTCCTGAAATTGCAGTTTACTCCTATCACGCATACCGTCATTTCCGTAAAGATGAAACACTCTTTATCCGTAATCCGCAGAAGGGTCTTTCCCTTGCCGAGAATATCCTTCTGATGCTCCGTCCGGACGGTAAGTATACAGAGCTTGAGGCCAAGGTTCTTGATATTGCCCTTGTGCTTCATGCAGAGCATGGCGGCGGTAACAACTCTACCTTTACCACACATGTGGTAACATCCTCCGGAACGGACAGCTACTCTTCTACCGCTGCTTCCATCGGTTCTCTGAAAGGACCGCGTCATGGTGGCGCCAACCTGAAGGTCCAGAATATGTTCACAGACCTGAAGGCCAATGTGAAAGACTGGGAAAGCGAGGAAGAGATCACGGCATATCTGCAGAAAATTCTGGATAAAGAGGCCTTTGACCATGCAGGACTGATTTATGGTATGGGGCATGCAGTCTATACGCTTTCGGATCCCCGTGAGGTGATCCTGAAACGTTTTGCACAGGCTCTCGCAGAGGAGAAAGGAATGAGCGAGGAATTCAAGCTTTATGCTAAGGTTGAGGGCATTGCCGGAAAGCTGATCATGGAGCACCGGAAAGTGTTCAAGAACGTCTGCGCAAACGTGGACTTCTACAGTGGTTTTGTTTATACCATGCTTGGTATCCCGGAAGAACTCTTCACTCCGATCTTTGCCATCGCACGTATGCCGGGCTGGAGTGCACATCGTCTGGAGGAGCTGATCAGTGCAAACAAGATCATCCGTCCGGCCTACAAGTATGTAGGACATCACACCGAATTTATACCATTTGATGAAAGATAGATGAAAGATAACTGAAAGAAATGTAAAAACGGCCGGGATTTAGGGTTCCGGCCGTTTTTTGCGCTTCTGTAATGGCTTTTTATATCAGATTTTTTGTATTCTACATGCTGGCTGCTGTTGGGTGATACAGTGGATATTTCCACCTCCATAGACGATTTCCCTGGTCAGCACCCCAACAATATGATGCTTAGGGAAAATGTCCCCAAGCTGCTGTAAAGCCAGAGAATCGTTTTCATCCCCGTACTGCGGAACAATGATCCCACGGTTGGTGATCAGAAAATTGGCATAAGATGCAATACAGAGATCGCCGTTTCTTCTTGGCGCGGCAAATGGATTTTTGTCTATGGTGTCGGCATTTTCAAGAAGCACAGGCTTTTTTGGCAGGCAGAGCTTATGTACCTTCAGGTGTCGGCCACGGGCATCGACTGTCTGGCTCAGAGTCTGATAGGCTTCCTGCGCCTGAGCGTAAAATGGATGAGAAGGATCTTCGGTATAAATACAGATCACTTCACCAGGTCTTGCAAAGCAGGCCACATCGTCCACATGCCCGTTTGTTTCGTTTGGGTCGATCCCGTCTTTCAGCCAGATGACCTTGCTGCATCCAAGATAATTTTTAAGCTTCTCTTCAATTTCCGGTTTGGAGAGCTTCGGATTCCTGCCCTCGCTGAGAAGGCACATTTCGGTTGTCAGTACAGTTCCCTCTCCGTCCACATGGAAGGAGCCTCCTTCCAGAACAAAATCTTTCAGAGAATAATAATCCGTTTCAGAAATTTCACAGATCTTACGCGCAACAAGATCATCACGGTTCCATGGAAAATACAGTCCGTCCACAAGTCCGCCCCAGGAATTAAAACGCCAGTCACAGGCTCTTAGCTCTCCTTCTTTGCTGATGAGAAATGAAGGCCCGGTATCCCGACACCAGGCATCATCGGAACTCATTTCGATAACCTGGATCTCGGACGGGAGCTGTTCCCGGCAGTTTATAAACTGTTCCCGGGAAACCAGCATGGTTACTGGTGTAAAACGGGAAACTGCGCGGGCTACATCTGCATAGGCTTTTTGTGCAGGCTTCGCACCTGAACGCCAGGTGTCACTCCGCTCTGGCCATATCATCCAGATTCTTTCCTGGGGAGCGAACTCCCCGGGCATATAGAATCCATCCTGTAAAGGTGTTGTATTTAAAATTTGTTTTGCCATAATCCTGCTTCCTATTTTTTCAGTTCTGTCCACATGTCGTCATAGAGTGCAAGGGTGTCTGTATCCAGGTTCTGGATATATTCGCCGTTTTTGATCACGTCTTCCGGCGGATTTTTGGCTTCGTTGGAGGAATATTCATCTCCCATGGCTTCCACTGCCTTGGTATTCGGGCACATGTACGGGAATTCGGCAAGAACCTCCGACATAACATCCGGATCCAGCATATAGTTGATAAATGTCATGGCTGCGTCATAATTTTTGCTTCCCTTTGGAATTGCCCAGTTATCCATGAATAGATAGGCTCCTTCAGATGGATATACAACCTTGATAGCCGGATTTTCCTCCATGGCCAGTGCGACTTCCGCACTCCACATAGCACCCAGAGAGCATTCGCCCTGGATCAGTGCTGATTTCGGGCTGTCCGAATCATACATTTTTACATTATCTTTAAGTGTCAGAAGTTTTTCCTTGATCGCTGCGATCTCAGTGGTGTCAGAGGTACTCATGCTGTATCCAAGACTTTTGGCAGTGAAGCCGATAACCGCGCGGAAATCATCCAGGAGAACCTCGGAATTTTTGTATTTGGAGTCAAAAAGATCTGCATAAGAGGTAATATCATCGGAAATCTTGTCTGTATTTACAGCAATGGCCTCGGCTCCTCCGAGATACGGAATACTGTACTTGTTGTCAGGATCATAGCTTGGATCCAGGTAGGCATCGCCGATATTGGAAAGGTTGGAAAGTTTATCGTGGTCAAGCTCTGCCAGCATATCCTGTCCGGCCATCTGTTCTACCATATAGTCACTTGGCTGGATGATATCGTAGGCATCCTCGGATTCGGACTTCACCTTTGCCAGCATATCCTCGTTGGAGGAGAAGGTAGAATGATTTACCTTGATGCCGGTTTTGTCCTGGAATTCTTCAATAACAGAATCGGGAATATATTCTGTCCAGGTAAAAATATTCAGCGTTGTTCCAGCATAAGGCTGGTCATCAGAAGAACTTTTTGCAGTACCTGAAGAACTGCCACAGCCGGTAAGGCCAAGTGAAAGGATCATGCTTCCTGCCAGTACAAAAGTAAGGAGTTTCTTTCTCATAATATCTGCCTCTTTTCTTTTATTATTTTTTCTTTTTCAGAAGGTTACTCTGTGTGAGAACAACAAGAATGATGGTTCCCACAAGAATCAGGGTTGAAAGTGCATTTACATCAGGGGCAACACCACTTTTGATTGATTCCATAACCTTCAGTGGAAATGTCTTGATCTGCCCGTTTGTAAAGTAGCTTACGATCACATCGTCCAGCGATAAGGTGAACGCAAGAAGTGCGCCTCCTCCGATTCCGGGAGCCAGCACAGGAAGCGTTACATGGAAAAAGGTTTTGATACGGTTTGCACCAAGATCCATACTGGCTTCCTCAATGGAAAGATCATAACCGGCCAGCCTGGCCCGTACATTGAAAATTACGTACGGAATGGAAAAGGTTGTGTGGGCCAGGATCAAAGTAAGAAGTCCTCTGGGAATTCCGGTATTTGTAAAAAGAGTAAGAAGCGAAATTCCAAGAACGATCTCCGGGATTACCACGGGGATATAGAGCAGTCCGTCGATGAGGGTTTTTCCGCGGAATTTAAATTTGTACATACCAACTGCAGCCAGGGTTCCTACTGCTGTTGCAAGCAGGGTGCTGATCACTGCAATGGTGATGGTGGTTCCGAAGGACTCCAGTAAAGCGGAATTGTCAAATAACTTCAGATACCAGTCAATGGAAAAACCCTTCCAGCTGATATAAGGTTTGGATGTAGTGGCATTAAAGGAACCGGCAACGATCACAGCAATGGGAAGGAACAAAAAAAGGTAAATGAGTCCGCAAAAAATGATCCCGGCGATCTTTTTCAAATGATACAAGGTTTTTCTTGACATAATTTACACCCCCAGACTGTCCATATCGCCACCGAGCTTCTGATAAAGCTTTACCAGAATAAGGGTGATCACGATAAGTATAATGGAAAGCGCAGCCCCCAGCGGCCAATTGTTTCCGCTCTGGAACTGGCGTTCGATCAGATTTCCAATCACATCCGAATTTCCTCCGCCCATAATGTCTGATACGAAGAAATAGCCAAGGCAGGGAATGAATACCATGATGCTTCCGGAAAAAATACCGCTTAATGTAAGGGGAAGTATGACCTTAATAAAAGTGGTGAAGCCCCTGGCTCCAAGATCAGAGGAGGCCTCCAGAAGCTGGCTGTCCAGTTTTTCTATGGCCGTATACAGTGGAAGAACCATAAACGGAAACAGGCAGTATACCATTCCAAGTACAGTAGCTCCTCTGTTAAAGAGGATTTCCAGAGGCTCACTGATAAGACCGATCTTCATGAGAAATAAATTGAGCCATCCGTTCGCACCAAGAAAGGTTCTCCATCCGTAAATACGGATCAGGGAGTTGGTCCAGAAGGGAATGATGACCAGCATGTAGAGAATACTTTTATGGATCCACTTTGTACGGGCGATCAGATAGGAAAAAGGATAGCCAAGCAAAATACAGATCAGGGTCGTGAGGAAAGCTACCAGAAGTGAGTTCCCGTAGATCTGTATGTAATTGGGATCTGCAAGCCGTTTGAAATTGCCAAGTGAAAAGCTATAAACAACGTTGTAGGACTGATCAATGGAACAAAAGCTCATTACAAGCACGTAGATCAGAGGGATGGCAACAAAAAACGCCAGCCAGAAGGTAACAGGACCTACCATAGACAGCACAGGAAGAATCCGGGAGTGAAACTGATGATGTGATGTTTTTTTCATCTTCTGCACCTCCTCTCCTACTGAAATACAACATTATCCATGGCTCTGGCAAAAACATTGTCAAATGTGTGGATCAGCTTTGCATCTTCGTTATTCCAGTAAAGATAAACACAACCATCGGATGGCAGCGGCTGTCCGGCAAGGCGTTCGATACGGATCTCATTTCCGTTGGAAAGTGTGACAATGGCCTTCTGGGCCGTTCCAAGATAAATCTGTTCTTTGACCATGCCCTTCAGCTGAAAGCCTTCTACCGGTTCCGGGGAGTAAAGCATTCTCTCTGGCCGCACAGATACGGCAATCATATCACCAGCCTCAAATTCCGGGCTTTTTACAATAAATTCACCGGGTTCGATGATAACCCGCATCCGATCTCCCTGCTTTTCTATTACCTGTCCTTCAAAAAGATTGGTTTCTCCGATGAAGGTTGCGACAAATTTAGTTTTGGGTGATTCATAGATTTCTTCCGGTGTTCCGATCTGTTCCATGACACCCTGGTTCATGATACAGATCCGGTCACTCATGGTAAGAGCCTCTTCCTGATCGTGGGTGACATAAATAAATGTTATGTTAAGTTTTTTCTGGAGCTTTTTCAATTCCAGCTGCATCTGCTTGCGGAGCTTTAAGTCCAGGGCACCAAGAGGTTCGTCCAGTAAAAGAACCTTTGGCTGGTTGATCAGGGCTCTTGCGATGGCCACACGCTGTTTCTGTCCTCCTGAAAGCTGAGAAGGATAACGTTTTTCGAATCCTCCCAGTTCCACGAGTTCCAGCATTTCAGCTACTCTTTTTTTTATTTCCGCTTTTGGGACCTTTTTGATCTTCAGGCCGTAAGCGATATTGTCAAAAATGGTCATATGCGGAAACAGGGCATAGCTCTGAAATACCGTATTGACTTCACGCTGATATGGTTCTTTATTACGGTTATCCTCTCCCTGGATCAGGATGATTCCATCGCTGGCTTCTTCAAAACCTGCGATCATACGGAGTGTTGTTGTTTTTCCGCATCCGGATGATCCGAGCAGGGTGAGAAATTCACCTTCATATACCGTAAGATTCATATCTTTTACAACATGGTTGTCACCATAGTATTTATTTACATTTTTCAGTTCTACGATTGGTTTGCCTGTCATTACGCTCTCCCCTTTTCACATTGGATTTTTTATCACAGGGCTTTTTCTCCCCGGGCACCGGTTCTGAGACGTACGGCATCTTCTACCGGACGGATAAAGACCTTTCCATCTCCCACATGGCCGGTGATCACGCGGTCGCGGAGTTCGGTGATGATGGGTTCGACCATTTTATCGGGAACCACCACATTTGCCTGGATTTTCGGGAGAAGATTGACATTGACCTTAAAGCCCTTGATGATATTTACCGCGTTGTCATCTACAATACCTTTCTGGGTACCACATCCCATAACAGTCATGACGGTGATACCGCCGCAGTTTTTTTCATCCAGGATTTTTTTTACAGTTTCCAGTTTTTCAGGCCGGATGATGATATTAAGCTCTTTCATAACAGATTTCCTCCTTTTAGATGCTGCGATATAAACAAAGACTTCCCGGTATGGCATCCTTGCCTGACACGAGAAGTCTTCTGTTTATATTGCAGGATACACAGACAAAGGCGACCCGGTAGAATACCAGATCGCCTTTGATTTGCATATCATCATTAAATTGAGTTTATTTTACTATATTTTCACAAAAAATCAATATACAGATTTATAAAAAATAAGAATGAAATTAGCAGAAAATTCTGTGTTCTGCACAAAAATAAAGAATATTTATAAGGCTTATCCTTAATTTTAGCGGAAGCTTTTCAGCCAGTTTACAAGGGAATCATGCCAGATATTATCGTATACCGTTTTTTTCATCTGGTCATTTACTGGTCCATTTCCCGCCATTTTGGCAAGGATCGCAGTCTGAAGTTCAGCTACGGTCATTTCCTCCGGTGCTTTGTCTGGAGCTGGTGCGAAAGCCTGGGTTTCTTCTGGGATGGTTGTATCTGTTTCTTCCTGTAAACCGGAAGCCGTGTCAGCAGAGTCTGCTTCAACAATAGAGTCTGTTTTGACAGGCTGTTCCTCTTTCGTGGCAGCTGTTTCCGGCATTTCAGTCTGAACCGGCTTATATTCCGGCATATCTCCAAAAGGAAGCCAGATCTCGCCGCTGTTTGCAGCGATCCGGACGCGGATACGTCCGCCCTGGGCCAGAACTCGCTGACCGGTAAGTGCACCTACGTATTCCGGTGCACTTCCTGTTGGAAGATTCATTTCTGCATCGCTGTCGTCATTATTCACGGTAACGATCACACGTATGCCGTCAAGATCTCTTGCAAAAGCAAACTGACGGTTTGTAAGAGCCAGCTCTGCATAGGAACCGTAGCTTAATGCGGGAGTTCCCTGGCGTACCTTGCCAAGTGCTGCGATGAGGGCTGTATATGGATTTTTTGTAGTGGAATCTGCATAATTATCAAGGTTCAGTGCAGGTCTTAAGCTGGCATCGGAGAATTTTTCCTTTTTTCCGTCAATGCCGAATTCTGAGCCGTAGTAAATGCTTGGAATGCCAGGTAAGGTGTACAGCAACACATGTACAGGGGCAAAATGTGCCTTGTTCTGAAGCTTTGTATAGATTCTCTCTACATCATGGTTGTCTACAAAATTATAAAGCTCCAGGTCGCCCATATTCTGGAGATATTTTACTGTGTGGGCAATCTCAAAATAGTTGTGGTCATTATGTCCGCTGTAAAGTGCCTTATGAAGGGCATAGTTGGTTACACTGTGAAGTGTCTGGCCGTTTACCCAGCGGCTGTAATCTCCGTGGATGACCTCTCCCATCAGCCAAAAATCTTTTTTTACTTCATCCGCGGTGTGGCGGAGAATACGCATAAAATCAAAATCCAGGACATCGGCGGCATCCAGGCGGATTCCATCGATATCAAACTCGGAAACCCAGAAACGGATCACATCACAGATGTAATTCTGCACTTCCGGGTTACGCTGGTTTAATTTTACCAGAAGGTTGTATCCACCCCAGTTTTCGTAGGAGAAGCCGTCATTATATTCCGTATTTCCGCTGAAATTTACATTGCAGTACCAGTTTACATATGGAGAATTCCCGCGGTTTTTCTGGATATCCTTAAATGCAAAGAAATCGCGGCCGGTATGGTTGAATACACCGTCAAAGATCACCCGGATACCTTTATCGTGACATGCTTTTACAAAGCTGGTAAGATCTTCGTTCGTTCCCAGGCGGGAATCCAGTTTTTTGTAGTCAGTTGTCTCATAGCCATGTCCTACACTTTCAAAAAGCGGACCTATATATAAGGCAGTACATCCGATTTCTTTGATGTGGTCGATCCACGGCAGCAGTGTGTTCAGTCGATGTACGGGAGTTCCATAATCGTTTTCCATGGGGGCTCCGGTCAGTCCAAGTGGATAAATATGATAGAAAATTGCTTCGTTGTACCAGCTCATAATATTACACCTCTGTTCTAAAAAATTATAATTTCCCGATAATCAGAGAAATTACACAAATATCTTCTCTATGATATCAGATTTTCAAAAAATAATCCAGCAGCAATTATTTATTCATCAAATTCTGCTGTCACGATAAAGCCACGGGGAGTATGTTCGATATTCTTGACAATTCCCTCTGTGGATCTGATGCGATCTGCATTTTTATAGCAGCCGGACATGGCAACAGCCGGCTCGATAATGTAGCTGTAGTTTGTTGCGGACAGAAACTCGGATATTTTCACCTTATCTCCCACCTGGATCAGTCCCTGCCGCTCCATTTTGAATTTTTCTTCACGCATGAATCAAACCTTCTTTCTGTATTTCTCCTGTATACCTGAGCTTTCCAAAGTATATCACAGAAATGAAAAAGATACAAAATCCGGATCTATGGCAGTTACCGGGTGGAAAGTGAGCGGTGTTTCAGCCAGTGGTAAGCCCCAAGACAGATCAGCACAGAAAGCAGGGAGCCTGCCGGTGCTGCCATTCCCATCGGAAAAAGAGTATCCGGAAAAAAACGGGATGCCAGATAGGAACCGGGGACACGAACCAGGATAATGGCTGCCATATTGTGGATGAAACCAATATAGGACTTTCCATAGGCACAGAAATATCCGGTAAAGCTGAAATGGATTCCTGCAAAAATACAATCCCAGATATAGGAACGGATATACTGGGTACCAAGAAGAACCACGGCAGCATCTGTGGTAAAGGCAAGAAGAATGCCGGACGCGGCGACCTGTACGGTCATGGAGATAATGATTCCATATACAGTAGTGATCATTATGCTGTAGCGCAGGGTTTTGTCTGCGCGGTCATGTTTTCCGGCTCCGATATTCTGAGCAGTCAGTGCAGAGACAGCTGCAAGCATGGAAGAAGGAACCAGAAATACAGCACTGATAACTTTTTCCACGATTCCTACAGCAGCGGCATCGTTAAGTCCTCTGTGGTTGGCAATGATGGTGAGGATGATAAATGCTACCTGGATGCAGCCGTCCTGAACCGCTACCGGCACTCCAATCTGGAGAATCCGGGTCATTACTTTGTGGTCCGGGCGAAAATCTTTTCTGGAAACGGGAATTCCAAGCTCTTTCCTGCGAAGGGAAACAAGGGCAATGATCACGCTGAGTGTCTGGGCCAAAGTAGTCCCAAGTGCTGCTCCGGAAGATCCCATCTGCAAAAAACCGATAAAAATATAATCCAGTATAATATTGGCCGCACATGCAATGGCAATAAAGTACATGGGTGTTTTGGAATCGCCGATCCCGCGAAAAATGGAACTGATGATATTGTAGGCGGTGATAAACGGGATTCCGATAAAACATATGATCAGGTAACTGGTTGTTCCGCTTACCGCTTCCGCCGGAATAGCGATCAGTGAAATGATCTGCTTTACAAAACAGAGCAGAAATACTGTAAAGAGAAGCGAAACGGCCATAAACAGAGTAACCGTATTTCCGATGGCTCTGGCAGCATCCGTCTTTTTATTTGCGCCAATGGCCCGGCTGATCGTAACCGTAGCTCCCATGGCAAGTCCTACGATGATAACAGTCAGCATATGCATGACCTGGCTTCCGTTGGAAACTGCTGTAATGGCATCCACGCTGTTAAATTGTCCCGTAATAAAAAGATCTGCCATTCCGTAAAGGGTCTGCAGGAAATAAGAAAGCAGATATGGCAGGGCAAAATATACGATAGTTTTGAAAATATTTCCTGTTGTAAGATTTTTTTCCATTGTTTTTTCTGATCAGTCTGGATTTCTTATGCTATGAATGATATCAACGATCAGATAACCTCCTGATATAATAATAAAGTCCACTCTAGGGTTGCGAAAGCAATCCAAAGGGAGACTTGAACACAGAAAAGAGGAATCTATCAAAACAGATTCCTCTAAATTACGTTGTCCGATGCAACGAAAAATAATGCCGTTATTCAATTTTATTATAATGCGTTAATAATATGATTCTGGTATGTAGCGGGAACCTCTTCCTGATCCAGTGACATACTGATGATAAAGGAAACCTTAAATGCTTCACTGATGGCACTTAACTGATCCAGTGTCTCTGTTGCATCCTTTCCTTCCAGCTTCGCTGTTGTAAGGAAACTGTCAAGATAAATCTGCTCAAGGTCATGATCCTGTGAAAGGATACCACAGATAAATCCTACAAATTCGTCAGCATTCTTAACCGGAAAGCCGGATACATCAATAAGACGAACCTTGTTATTCAGCTCATACATGTGTTTTGTGCTCTTGTCTAAGTAAACAATACTGCCGTTGGCCTCTTTTACAGCTCCGTTTACTTTATCTAACAGTACTTTTGTTTTTCCTTTGCCTTTCTTTCCTACGATCAGTTCAACCATCCTGTTTTCCTCCTTAGACACATATAATAATTTTGAATAAAATTGCTATTAATATGTTTCATATTATAGTGCATTATGCCCGAAATTACAAGAGGGTTTTTAAAATTTCTGGCAACTTTCCATTGTCCATTGTAACAGCTACTACAAATCTTTTTCCTTCTGTGTTATAATACAAAAAAACGACAGGAGACAACAATTATGAGATATATAGAAGAAATGAAGATTGCCGGTCTCGCGATGGCTTTATGTATTGTCATGCTTGGAATTTATATTGTTGTTCCAAAGGATGGAGCAACCTCCCATCTCACCGCAATCCCGGATAATAATGCGGTGCAGCCGGTTACGGATTCCAGTGCACAGAGTCAGGATACGGAAGATGGCGGAAATGATGATTATTTTCCAATTTATACGCAGGACAGCTATGACAGTAATTCGGATGATTCGTATCCAGACAGCGACACGGATAATGGAACTAATGAAAATTCCGGTTCTACAGCTGAGTCCGACTATAGTTCCGGTGATAGCTCTGATAATGATTCAGGCAGTGGTGATTCAGATTCCGGTGACACGGGAAATGATGACACAACTTCGGATGATAATACAGATGACGGAACGGTTGAAGTGATTGATGATGGCTCAGATACCGGAGACACTTCTGATTCAGACCTTGGGGAGGATACCGGAAGTGATGATACGGTAGAAGTATATTAAAGACCGGTGTAAAAATATGCAAAAAGAAGCAGATCTGTATTTCGCATTATGATGTGGAGTACAGATCCGCTTCTTTTTTTGTTTATGAATTGATATTCTGAAGCAGGGATGTCATTTCCTGATACAGCACATCCTTGGAGGATGCACCCATAACAATGGAAATAAAGGGTTTGCCGTAAGCGTTCTGGCTTAAGAGTGCCAGACAGTTTCCGGCTTTATCAGTTGTCCCTGTTTTACCGCCAAGAATAGTGACATCCTTCGGTGCAGTGGCCTCTCCTGTAAGATAATGATCGGTAGCCGATAAGGTAACACTTGCATCGGAACCGTCAGAATGCTTGTAGGTAGTGGTATATGATGACATCTGTGTGATATCAGTAAATTCTGTGTAGTTCAGAGCTTCCTTCAGCATCAGATAAATGTCGTAAGGCGTTGTGTAATGATTCTCATCCTGCAGACCATGGGGGTTGGTAAAATGAGTACCTGTACAGCCCAGCTCAGCAGCAAAAGAATTCATCATTTCCACAAATTTATCAGTTGTTCCGCCTACGTGCTCTGCGATGGCAGAAGCTGCATCATTGGCAGAATAGACAAGCAGGCAGTGAAGAAGCTGATCCATGGTAAGCTGATCCCCTGCCTGGAAACCGGCTACCTGAGAACCGGTTTCCAGGGTAATATTCTCCTGGGAGATCGTTACGGTGTCATCCATATTTCCATATTTAAGGGCCAACATAGCCGTCATGATCTTTGTGATGCTGGCAGGATAAACCCTGTTGTAGGCACCTTTGGCATAGAGAACCTTTTTATCATTGAGATTCAGGAGAACGCCTGACTGGTTATCGTCAAGAGTGACGGAATCCAGATTTACATCCTCGGTGACAACACAGAGATTCTGGGCAAAGCCCTCTGCCCTCTGTTCCTCCTTTGAGATCAGTGTATTGTCGAATTCGGAAAATACATCAAAAGCGTTTGTCGCAGAAGAAAAAGCCCCGCCTCTTAATCTGTAAACACCGAAGCCGCCTGCACCACACAGCACTACGAGAAGAAGTAACAGCAAAACTGTGTTGCGGATTCTTTTTCTTCGCATTCTGCGAAGCCTGGCTGTCTGCGCCTTTCTTCTGGCTGATGCCGCAGAAGACGAAGACTGACGGGAAGTTTGCGCACTGGAAGCAGCGGGTACCTTTTGGGAAGCTGCCTGGCCTGAACGCTTTGCCGGACGTGCACTGTTTTTTACAGGTTCTTTACGTGTCATAAATATTCCTCTTTCCGAAAGTAGGCATCCTTTTTCTGCTCTTTCTTTTGTAATTCTTTATTATATGCACTGCTCTGGAGACCGACATTGAGAACGAGTCCCATTCCCATAAAAAGACTGACCAGAGAAGTAAGGCCATAGCTTACAAAAGGCAGCGGCGTACCGGTGTTGGGTGCAAGGCCGGTAGCAACACAGATATTGATGAAGCTCTGTATGGAGACGATACTTCCGACACCACAGCATATGATCTTTCCTGCAAGATCCTTTGCCCTTAAGCTCATCCGGATACACTCGAAAGTGACCAGAAACAGAAGCAGCACAATACCTGTACAGCCGATAAAACCGTACTGCTCTCCTGCCACTGCAAAAATAAAGTCTGTCTGGTTCTCAGAAACAAAGTTTCCATCATTTACAGAGGTGACATTTGTATTATTGCCAAATACACGGCCCACAAGCTCACCGGAAGCAATGGCTGTTTTGGAGTTGTTCTGCTGTTCAATATCATCGGCATATTCTTCGTTCTCAGGATAGAGAAAGGACATAATACGGTTTCTCTGGTAATCCTGTATCAGCTTCTGGTCCGGCTGAACAATGATCGAAAGAAAAATAATCGCAAGAGGAATTGCGATCAGTGCAGCTCCTCCGATGATCTTGTAGCTTAATCCGGCAATATAGATCAGAATACAGAACAGAATCGTTACCGTAATGGTATTTTTCATATCCGGCTGCACGTAGATCAGCATTAACGGTATCACAAGAAAAACCGCTGACTGAATAAGTGTTTTCAGGGTATTGAGATCTTCCTCGTGATCCATGAAAAATTTTGCAAAAAACAGGATAATGATGATCTTTGAAAGCTCAGTAGGCTGGAAACGGATAAATCCAAGATCCACCCATCTTGCAGCACCGTTAGCACTTGACCCGAAAAACCGGACCGCAAGAAGCATTACAATATTAAATCCGTACATGATCCACTGAAAATTAAGCAGCCAGGAATAATCCATCAGCGAAAGTACTAGCATGAGGACCACGCCGATGATCACCCCCAGAAGCTGGCGGGTGCGAAGATAATCGGCAGCTGTCCCAACGAGCTGAATACCGATAAAACTGATCGCCAGAAGGAATATTACCAGGCGAAAATTATAAAACCGCAGCTTATACTGTTTGATCATAAATTATGCATCCCTTTTCTTAAGTACAGGTATGACAGCATGCAGAACAGGTGGTTCCTGGGAAATCTGTATTGTCACCCTCTTTTCATCAATTACAACATATTTTTTTATCGCAAGGATAAGGTCATTGCGTAAAAGCTTCATCATCTGTGGAGAGCAGTCTATACGTTCGGAGACAAGAAGAAGTTTCATTCTGTCACGGGCATATCCTGCAGAACGGTTTTTTTCGGAGAAAAAAGCACGCATATGGATTCCCCCTTTATGATGAGAAAACGACGGGCAGCAGCTATTTCCTTAAAAATCTGCCAAACCGCCGGAATATACTCTTTTTATGCCGGACAGTAAGATAGGGAACCTCTTCTCCCATCAACCGCCTGCAGATATTGCGATATTCCTCTTCTGCCTGGGAATTCTTTCCGGAAAGAGGTTCGCCCTGATTCGTGGAGATCACGATCTGCTCATCATCCAGAAGCACTCCGATCAGATCCACAGCAAGAATTTCCAGCACATCATCCACAGACATCATATCTCCCCTGGAAACCATCTCGGGGCGTAGCCGGTTGATGACCAGTCTGATATCACGGATGCCATCGGATTCCAGAAGCCCGATGATACGGTCGGCATCACGGATCGCGGAAACCTCAGGCGTTGTTACTACTAGTGCACGGTCGGCACCGGCAACGGCATTCTTAAATCCCTGTTCGATACCTGCCGGGCAATCCAGAAGAACATAATCAAATTCTTCTCTGAGATCCTCCGTAAGCTTGATCATCTGTTCCGGTGAAACAGCGGTCTTGTCCTTTGTCTGGGCAGATGGAAGAAGATACAGTTCCGGGTGCCGCCTGTCACGGATCAAAGCCTGCTTCAGGCGGCAGTTCCCGTTGATAACGTCTACCAGATTATAAATAATACGATTTTCAAGTCCCATGACAACATCCAGGTTCCTGAGACCGATATCCGTGTCCACAACTACAACTTTTTTGCCCATAGAAGCAAGACCTGTTCCGATGTTGGCAACAGTTGTGGTTTTTCCTACACCGCCTTTTCCGGAAGTGATGACAATGACCTCACTCATATTTTCTGATTCCTCCTGATAAAAAGTTCCATACTTCTGGTCTTTTCGTCTGGTTTGTTTAGTCATTCGAAACATTACTGGTATCGCTTGCGGCATAGCCAGTGAGAATGGTGCTTTCATCTGCAAGTCCGAAAATGTATTTAAAAATATCATTTGCTGCAAGGCAGGCATTTCCTGATGTATATCCGTTCGCGATACGGACGGATACCGCATATTTCGGTTCAGAGACCGGGGCATATCCGATAAAAAGTGCGTTGTTCGGATGATAGTAATCAATCTCGGCTGTACCGGTTTTTCCGGCTGCTTCAATCCCAAGTCCATTGAACTGGTCATGCGTCTGTACGACACGGTGCATACCGTCATGGATATCATCCCAGATGTTACTGGAAATGTCAAGCTGACTTTCTGGTTCAGAGCTGTATTCTTTTACAAGGGTTCCCTTGGAATCCGTTACACGGTCCAGAAGCGAAAGCTTGTAAATGGTTCCGGATGTAGCAATGGTGGTTGCATATCTTGCAAGCTGACTGGTTGTAAACATACTGCTACCCTGTCCAATATAGGAAGGAACTGCATTTTCATCAGAAATCTGAGGGGAAGCCTCGGAAATCTCGATTCCGGTTTTTTTGTCAAGACACATAAGCGAAGCATATTTCTGAAGCATTCCAAGGCTTCGTGCCTCTGAAAAATTGCCGTCTGAATCCTTTCCAAGTTCGAATCCGACTGTGGTAAAGAATACGTTACAGGACTGTTCAATGGCTTCGCGGATCTCGAGAGAACCGTGCCCCTGTTTATTCCAGCAGTTGATCGCCGGCGTTACAAGATCAAAGCTTCCTGTACATTCAATATAAGTATTATCATCAATCACGCCCTCTGACATACCTGCTATGGTAGAAAGGATCTTTAATGTAGATCCAGGTGCAGTTCTCTGCTGGGTTGCCTTGTTAAAGAACGGACTTGAAAGATCCGTGGAAAGCTTCGCATAGTAATCGGTATCCATATTGTTGGTAAGTCTGTTATTGTCATAGCCAGGATAAGATACACATGCAAGTACATCTCCTGTTTCTACATCTGTAACAACTGCTGAGGCAGAGCATGGAGCCAGGGCAAGCTGTGCAGGTGTGATCTCAAGGTTTGCAATCTTACGGTACATAAATGTATAGGAGTCGATCTGACCGGAAGCAAGACTCTGATAAAGCTCGTCCTCCTTTGAGAGAACGCCCTGTTCATAAAGCACAAGGCACAGTTCCTGTCCACTGATGGTATCCTCCTGAAGCATATATTTATACAGAAGCTTTGAAAATCCTGTATCGGTTTTAAGATAGCTGATGATATAATCTGTCAGAGCTTCATATACTTCGGCGGAATCCAGATATTCCCCGGATGTTGTAATCTGGGAAATATCGATCCAGTTCTGGCTGGCAGCGTAGTTCAGATAATCCTTCAGGCTGATACTCTGATCGTTTTTCCATGCTTTATAGGTTTCGTCAGACGGATCAATGGAGTCACTTTTCAGGATCTTCAGTGTGCTTGTGAGAAGATCATCACAGATGTAAGTAAGATATTCCTGGATCTGTGCATCTTCATCTTTATATACAGGCGGATTATCACCTGTGAGCCTGTTACTTATTGTATCAAAAACCTGCTGCTGTTTTTGCTGAAATTTGGCATATAAATTTTTTTCTGTATCAGATGCATCATCATTACCAAATTTTGTGATATCGATCACGCTGTTGGCGATCAGGGCATTGTATACATCATAAATTGGAATCGTGATCTTACTTGCATCCTTTTCCGCTTCGTAGTCATAAGATTTGTCAGGTGTCAGTTTTGAAAGAACGATTCCGGCTACACGCTGCTCCAGGATCTGGTAGATACTCTTCTGCCAGTCTGAATCTATAGTCAGATAAACATCATTTCCGGCTACAGGATCTACTGTTTTTGATTTGTCAATATCCAGAACCTTTCCAAGATTATCAACGGTTACAGTCTCCTCTCCGTCTGTCCCCTGAAGTTCCAGCTCCATATACTGCTCGATCCCGGACTTTCCGATGATCGCATCGTTGGAATAGTCAGGATTATCCTCGCGGAGAGTTTCCAGCTCCTCAGAAGAAGCCTGCCCGGTGTAGCCAAGGATCGGAGCCATGCTCTCGTCATCTATATATTTTCTGGTGGAATCCTCCACCACATCAATTCCCTGAAGTGCTGACTGGTTCTCTTTTAAGGCTGCAACAGATTTCTCACTGACATTGGTTGCAATGGTAACAGGCATATATTTCTTGAAGCTGTTGGTATTCAGCTGGTAACGCATAATAGCGATCTCAAGAATTTCCTGTTTTGTCAGCTCTTCCGGAAGAGAATGTGCTGCAAGCTCTTCCGATGTATAAGCATCCTTTCCATACAGTACAATGGAGAATCCACTGCTTCCTGTCAGGTAATCCATCATCTCGGCGGCAGTAGCATTTTTCTGATCCTCACTCAAATTATCGATCTGAGCTTCTCCGTAAACATCCGCACGGAAACGGTTCAGCGTGAAGCCTTCATCTACATCAAAGGCATAATCCCCGTTATCATTTACAATAATGTGAAAATTATCGGAGAGACTGTCCCCATTGCCCGAAAGGATCTGAAGTACCTGGTAGGCAATTCCGTTCAGTGTCAGGTTTTTTTCCCTAGTACTGTCGTAGGTGCCACTGTCCTCAAAGGTAACAGAATAGGCAAGTACATTGGAAGCAACTACTGTGCCGTTGCGGTCATAAATATTTCCACGGGTGCTTTTGATCACACGTGTTTTGGTAGAACGTGTCTGAAATTTGCTGATATAGTCTTCTCCCTGTATGATCTGCAGGCTGAAAAGCTGCCGGACCAGTACAGACGAAAGAAAAACAAATACGATCACGAGGACCGTGGTACGTTTCAGACGTATTTTTTTTATGATTTTTTTTATTTTAATTCCCAAATAGACTCACTTTCTTTCCTTACAGTATCCATCAAGTGGTAGTTGATCCAGTAAAATACACGGTATACGATGATCGTGAGAAAAACCGTATAGACAATTTCAGGAATGATGATCCTGTATATGTATGTCCAGAAGCCCAGACGTCCGCGAAGAAGAAACTGCAGGCCGTACACAGCCAGATTATAAAGAAGATCGGTTCCTGCAACAAGAAAAACCGGAACCTTCAGATCATCATCATAAAAACTGCGGAATGCGTAACCGCTGATAAATCCCACATACATATAGATCAGTGCATAAAAACCAAACAGGGATCCGTAAAAGAGATCAATGAACAGACCCGAAAAAAAACCCGTCCACAGACCAGCCTTCCGGCCGCGCATTAGTCCCATGGCCACGCAGAGGATCAAAGGAAGGTTCGGTGTAATGGAACCAATGGAAATATAATCCACCACTGTACATTGAAGCAGAAAACAGACTATGATGGTGACAAACAGTACGAGCTTATTTTTCATTGGACGAATCCTCCGATTGCTCAACTGCGTCCTGTTTATTGACGGTGATCACAAATACATCCCTGAGATGTCCGAAATCCACAGGTGTAACGATGGTACCTGTTTTGGTCAGGTTGTTTGGATCCTGCTGGATTTCACTGACATAGCCGATAAACAGTCCCTCTACATATTTTTCACTGATGTTGGATGTGACGATACGTTCTCCTACCGTCACCTTGTTATCCTGATCATACAGCTGCTCAAAGCTCAGCTTACCTTCGTCAATAAGCTCCAGGTCACCGGTAACAACACAGTTATCCGAAGTACTGACTGTCATTGCACTTACATTGCTGCTGTCATCAATAATGGAACGCACAGTTGCCCAGGAAGCTCCTACCTCTGTGACAATACCAACAAGCCCCTTTCCTGCGATCACATTATTATCAACGCGGATCCCGTCATTGCTTCCTTTGTTGATCATAAAGGTATCATACCAGTTTCCGGGATCCTTGGAAATGATACGTGCTGCAACCTTAGGATAGTCCGAATATTCCTGGTCCAGATTATAAAGCTCCTTCAGTCTGGTAAGCTCCGTCTGATCCTGGATCAGGATGTTGTTCTGCTCGGTAAGGCTGTTGATCTGATCCTTAAGCTCTTCATTTTCCTGAAGCACATCCTGTTTGTCACGGAGACTGTTTTTTATATCACCAAACATATTGCTGACACCAGAGATGCCCTTCTCAAATGGTACTACAATAAAACCGGCGGCTCCCTGAAGTGCCGAAGAAGATGAGCCTGATGCGGCTGTAGCCACGATGCAGCTTCCACAGAAAAGTGTCATGATCACAAGGAGATGCTTGCTTTTTAAATTAAAATGAAAACGCACTTTTTTTCTGATGTTTTTCATGTACATACCCCTTTACAGTTTTTTCTGCTTTACAGGCTGTGCCCATTTGCGCAGTTCCCTGTCACGGATGATCTTCTCGAGGCCGCGTACAGCAGAAGTTTCGTACAGATCGGAAAGATTAAAGGCAAAGCCCGTATAGCTTGCCAGGTAATTATCAAGATAAGGAAGCCGTGTACTGCCACCACAGAGATAAATGCCCTCTTTTGCTATATGATAGGCGATCTGAGGCGGGGTACGTTCCAGAAAAGTCTTCGTTTCTGATGCAATCTGGTTCACACAATTCGAAATTCCCTTATTGACTACAGAAGCAGAAATCACTTCCTCTCTGGGAAGTCCGGTTACACTGTCAATTCCCACTACCTTACGGGCCTCTTTCTTCTGATCGTTCAGCCGTCCCATGACAAGCTTCAGCCTCCTGGCTGTCCGGGTTCCGATCTGGAGATCATAGTGCTTACGGATCTCACTGCAGATGGATTCATTCATCTGTCTCCCACCGAGGGGAAGCTTTCGGCTGATAATGATCTTCCCACCGGTTATAATGGAAAGCTCTGTACTCTGGGCACCAATATTGGCGATCATGCTGCCCTCTTCCTTCTCAAGATCTACGTTCATTGCGATTGCATCTGCGATTGGTGACTCCACCATAAAAACACGGTTCTTCCTAAGCCAGTGTCCATTAACCAGATGATAATAGGCCCTTTTTTT
>CAVIGE010000003.1:0-46940 GCA_963642325.1 Prevotella sp. CAG:279 | reverse complement strand
GCTGTCATATCAAGAGGAACCGCGAAATACACATCTGCACCAAGTCCTGTCGTGTGGTCGATCTTTCGCATCATACTGTACAGAACGATCTCCTGAAGCTCCAGGTTGGCGATCATTCCAAAAGCCATTGGAGAATTCACCGTAATGTCAGCAGGCGATTTTTCGAACATTTCGTACGCTTTGTTTCCCATGGCAAGAATCTTACGTCCACGGTAGGCTACCATGTTTTTTTCTATGTAGGTCTTGTTTCTGAAAGCTGAATAAACTTTTACGGTGCTGCTCCCCAGGTCTACTCCGTAATGATTTCTAAAAAGCATAAATCTGCCCCTTCACTTAAATGTACTCGTCAAAAATCCCTTTTTCGCGGAAACTGATATATTTCTGGTCACCTATGATAATATGATCCAGAAGGTGTATCCCCATCATCTCTCCTGTCTCATAAATGCGTTTTGTCACAGTAAGGTCCGCTTCGCTGGGAGACGGATCCCCACCAGGATGGTTATGAACCAGGATCAGGTTCACTGCACGGAATTTAACCGCCTCCACAAAGACCTCCCTTGGGGTGATCAGTGTGGCGTTGGCAGTACCACGGCTTAGAAGCACTTCTCCTGCCAGGTGATTATGTCCGTCCAGCATCATACAGTAAAGCAGCTCCTGTTCTTCATGGCGCAGCTGCTCCATATAATATCTGGCGATCGTGACAGGATGGTTAAAGGACAGCTCCGGCTTCGCTGCAGCCGTGGCCATACGTTTGGAAAGCTCCCCGATGCATTTCAGTTGTATGGCCTTTACCTTGCCGATGCCACGTATTTTCATCAGCTCGGGCAAGGATGCGTGAAACAGTCCCAGAAGTCCGGAGTGTCCGTTCTGTTCCGACAAATTCAGGATTTCATCTGCCAGTGTAAGGGAACTCATCCCCTGAACGCCGCAGCGCAGGATCACGGCCAAAAGCTCTCTGTCACTTAAGGCCTGTTCCCCCTCCCGTAGACATTTCTCGTACGGGCGTTGATAACCTGGCATTTCCATGATTGTATCTTTCATTAAATTTCCCTTTTCGCTCCCGGAAGAAGGAAATGCAAAATTGCAGTGATTATTTTAGCATAAAAAGCAGGGGATGTATACTCTATCCAGGAAATTTCCACTTTTTTCACATTTTGTTGACGGGCAGAGAATAAACACCGGCCACTGCTTCTGCCACCTTGATCCCGTCCATGGCTGCGGAAGTGATGCCACCGGCATAGCCGGCACCCTCGCCGCAGGGATAAATTCCTTCTATATTAGAAGTGAGCTCTTTGTGATCCCGAACAATTCTTACAGGGGAAGAGGTTCTGCTTTCCACTCCTTCAAGAAGTGCATCTGCCCTGTCAAAGCCTGCAAGTTTTTTACCAAAGGCATGGATACCTGCTTCGATAGAATCTCCGATCTCCTTTGGAAAAATGCTCCGTACATTGGCAAGCGTATATTCTCCCCTGATGCAGGGAACCACTTCGCCAAGCTCTGTGCTTTTCCGGTTTTTGCAGTAATCGGAAAAAAGCTGCACTGGCACTTTACCATTTCCGGCCTTCCAGGCTGTAAGCTCAAGTTTTCGCTGAAGTGCAATTCCTCCAAGAACATCTTCCTCAGGAAAATCAGAAGGATTTACCGTGACGATAACAGCACTGTTGGCATTGCGGCTGTCACGGGCCTGATAGCTCATACCATTTACTGCAAGCATTCCTTCCTCGGAGGAAGCATTTACCACATAACCTCCCGGGCACATGCAGAAAGAATACACACCACGGCCATTTTCAAGGGTATGGGTGACCTTGTAGCTGGCAGCTCCCAGACGTTCATTTTCCGGTTCTCCATAAAGATCCTGGTTGATCATGGACTGGGGATGCTCCACTCGCACACCCACGGCAAAGGCCTTCGGTTCCATACAGATCCCGCGTTTCTTCAGCATAAAAAAAGTATCTCTTGCACTATGTCCAGGTGCCAGAATACAGACCTCTGCCGGAATCTTTTCTAGGTCATTAACCACAACGCCTTCCAGATGTCCGTCATTTAAAAGAAAATCTGTCACAGTGGAACGAAACCGAAACCGTCCGCCCATCTCCTCAATCTGATGGCGCATAAACTGAACGATTCCCACAAGCTGATCTGTACCGAGATGCGGTTTCTGCTGGTAAAGGATTTCTGTGGGAGCACCTGCCTCCACGAAACGGGAGAGAACCTCTTTTCCTCTGCCAAAGGTATCCTTCACAAGAGTATTTAATTTTCCATCAGAAAAGGTTCCTGCGCCACCCTCGCCAAACTGTACGTTGGAATCCGGGTCAAGAATTCCATTTTTCCAGAACTGCTCTACGGTTTTCTGCCGTTTGTCAGCTTCCTCACCCCGTTCCAGCACAAGCGGACAATAGCCGGCTTTTGCAAGATACCACGCACAGAACAGACCGGCAGGGCCGCTTCCGATCACAACCGGGGGATGCAGCAGTTTTTTACAGCCCGGAGAGGGAAAATGGTATTTGATCTTCTTAGTTGACATAATATTTTTATTGCCAATCTTTTTCAGGATGCGGTCTTCGTGATCTGTTTTTACATCAATGGTATAAACAAATTTCTTGTCATCCTTGTGTCTGGCATCCAGCGACTGCTTGTGGATCGTGTAGGTAAAGGGGGTGCTGCCAAGGCGAAGAGATTTGGAAATCTTCTTTTTGAGCTGTTCCTCTGTATGCGTGATGGGCAGCTTCATCTGTGTGATCCGGATCATGGATTTTCCTCCTTTGCTGCATGTATGCCGGCTGCGGCACCGCTTGACCATGCCCACTGAAGATTGTAGCCTCCGCAGGTTCCGTCAATGTCAAGAAGCTCTCCGGCAAAATAAAGCCCCTTATGGAGCCGGGATTCCATAGTATGGCTGTCTACCTCAATGGTATCCACACCACCGGAGCAGACTTGTGCCTGTTCAAAAGAAAGACCGTCTTTTACAGAAAGCCGGAAATCTGTAATTGCCAGGAGCAGATCCTTCTGTGCAGATAAAATGCGGATCAGCTTTTCCGGAAATACGCCTGTAAGCAGCTCCTTCCCATTTTTGTACGGGCATTTGGATTTTCTTATGCTGAGATATTCTGTAAGTTCTTCTTTTGATAATTCCGGGAAAAAGTTGATGGACAGTTCCACCTTTTTCCCTTCGTGAACGGCGCGGATGGCATAACGGGAAATCTGAAATACGGGAATTCCGGAGACACCATAGTCTGTAAGCTGCAATTCTCCCTGCTGGGAAATTTGGGGAACACCGTCAATATACAGAGTTATTTTTCCTTCTGTACGCACGCCGCCCCAGCCGGAAAAAGAATTCCCTCTACATTTAAGAGCTGTCAGAGCAGGAAGAGGTTCAATGATATGATGTCCCAGGCTTCTGGCTATCTCGTATCCGCTTTCGCCGGAACCGGCAACAGAAGAAGCCTTGGATCCATTGGCAAGGATCACGGAATCGCAGGTGTAGGTCCAGCCATCCGTATGGACATTCCAGTGTCCGTCAGAAAAAGACGCTCCTGTGACAAGCTGATTGGTTTTCAGCTTTACCTTCAGGCTGCGCGCTCTCATAGAAAGCACATCTACAACGCTCTGCGCCTGATTGCTCCGGGGATAAACCCAGCCGCTGCGCTCAGTGATCCAGATTCCCAGTTCCTGAAAAAAGGAAATCGTATCTTCTACTGTAAAGTATCCAAGTGCAGCCTTTGCAAATTCCGGGTGTGTTCCTCTGTAAGCTCCCTCCGGCTGGCTCAGATTGGTCATATTGCAGCGGCCATTTCCCGTAGCGCAGATCTTTCTGCCTGGACGGTCATTTTGTTCCAGAACTGTGACAGCAGCTCCGCTTATGGCGGCTTTTATCGCTGCCATAAGGCCGGAAGCACCTGCACCGATTATGATAATCTGTTTCATAATTTTACAAGATCCTTATCAACCATATACTGAAGAGATTTCAAGATTCCAAGCTTTGCATGCTCAAAAGTGAGTCCGCCCTGGAAATAAACTGCATATGGAGCCTTCATTGGGCCGTCTGCCGAAAGCTCAATGGATGAGCCCTGGATGAAGGCTCCGGCTGCCATGATAACCTGGCTGTCATATCCTGGCATATCCCATGGTTCCGGTGTGACGAAGCTGTCTACCGGTGCAGCGGCCTGGATTCCCTGGCAAAATGCAACGAGTCCTTCCGGCGTTTTGAGAGTTACAGCCTGAATGATATCCTGCCTTGGCTCTGTGCTGTCCGGCACTACGGAAAAGCCAAGCTTTTCATAAATGTTAGCCGCAAAAACAGCTCCCTTTAAAGCACCCTTTGTGACCATCGGTGCGAGGAAGAAGCCCTGATACAGAGAGCGGTTCACACCGAGCGTTGCACCAACCTCCATGCCAAGCCCCGGGCAGGTCATACGGTAAGAAGCATTTTCCACGCAGTCTTTTCTTCCGGCAATGTAACCGCCGATCGGTGCAAGGCCGCCGCCAGGATTTTTGATCAGGGAGCCGACCATAATATCAGCTCCTACGTCACTTGGCTCAATGGTATCTACGAATTCGCCGTAGCAGTTATCCACCATGCAGATCACATCTGGTTTGATTTTTTTTACAAAAGCGATCAGTTCGCCGAT
The DNA here is from genome assembly GCA_963642325.1 of Prevotella sp. CAG:279. Lineage (GTDB taxonomy): Bacteria > Bacillota > Clostridia > Lachnospirales > Lachnospiraceae > Blautia_A. The sequence continues at coordinate 42,312 of CAVIGE010000003.1, read as the reverse complement.
CTGTTTCACAGAAAAGGAAGGCCGTGTCTGATAGCCCTTGGAACGCTGGATCGTTACCAGTTTTGTTTTTTCGTTGAGGGCTTTTTTTATATTTTCGTAATCGAAGGTGCCATCGGAAAGAAGGTCTACCTGGCGGTATTTAACCCCGTATTCCAGGAGGGAACCATTGGAAGGACGGATTCCGATCACCTCTTCCAGGGTGTCATAGGGTTTTCCCACCGGGGAAAGCAGCTCATCGCCCGGACGTAAATTTCCGAACAGGGCAATGGCCAGGGCATGGGTTCCACAGGTGATCTGCGGACGGACCAGGCAGGCTTCTGTGTGGAAGGTATCTGCATAAACCTTCTCCAGGGTTTCGCGGCCAAGATCATTATAGCCATATCCGGAGGAAGCTCCGAAGCAGGCTTCGCTGACACGGTTTTTCTGCATGGCGTGGATGACCTTCATCTGGTTATACTCTGCAGTCTGGTCAAATTTTTCAAAACGCTCTTTCAGGGAAGCCTCCACTTCTTTACCGAATTCATAAACCTCGGAAGAGATTCCTAGCTGTGCATACATTTCTTTCATAATAATTATCCTCTTCTATTTCTGACAAGCCGTGAGAATCCCTTTTTCCCTGCATACAGAAAGCATGTAGTCAAGGATCCTGCTGTCGTTATAATCAAATTTATCTTTTTCTACCCAGGTTACTTCATCCTCCCGGCGAAACCAGGTAAGCTGCCGTTTGGCGAAGTGTCTGGTGTCACGCTTCAGGATACGGACCGCTTCTTCGTAAGGGTATTCACCCTCAATCCATGCCAGGATTTCTTTGTAGCCCAGGCCCTGCATGGAAACCATACCTCTGTGGCAGCCCATCTTATAAAGGGCTTTTACTTCCTCTGTCAGTCCGTTTTTCAGCATTTCATCTACTCTTGCATCAATCCGCTGGTACAGAAGCGGACGAGGAGCGTTCAGTACAAAATAGCACAGGTCATAAGGACTTACATGCTCTTTCTGCTCCTCATTATGTCCGGAGATCGGAAAACCGTTCTGGTTATAAAATTCCAGTGCACGGATCACCCGTTTTACATTGTTTTCGTGAATGGCCTTTGCCGATTTTGGATCAACGGATGCAAGCATATCATGGAGAAAGGTGTTGCCTTTTTTGACGGCCAATTCTTCCAGCTCTTTCCGGTAGCCGGCATCCTGTTCTGACCGGGTAAAATCAATATCCCTGGTAACTGCCTGGATATAAAAGCCGGTGCCGCCTACCAGGATAGGGATATTTCCTCTTTCATAGATTTCTTCCATGGCTTTTTTTGCCAGCTTCTGGAAAAGAACGATATTAAAATCCTCCGTGGGATCCAGAACGTCAATCAGGTGATGAGGAACACCGTCCATTTCAGCTGGAGTGATCTTTGCGGAGCCAATATCCATATGGCGGTATACCTGCATGGAGTCCGCAGATATGATCTCGCCGTCCACTGCTTTTGCAAGGGAAACAGAAAGCTTTGTTTTTCCTACAGCAGTAGGCCCGGTGAGAACAATTAGAGGTTTCTTCATAATATCCTCCCGCATTATACGATACGTTTAAATTTTTTTTCGATTTCAGTCTTTGTCATGGAGATGATGGTTGGTCTTCCATGGGGGCAGTTGTATGGATTTTCCAGGGTCAGAAGCTCATCGATCAGTTTATCTGCCTCCTTCGGGGATATTGCATGGTTGCCTTTTACAGCTGCTTTGCAGGCCATGGTAGCAAGCCTTGTGGTAAACAGCTCAATGGCATCCCTTGTGCCATCTGCCCTGAGATGATCCAGCATCTCCAGGAAAAGCTCTTCCTCTGTCATTCCCAGAAGAATGGAAGGCACTGCGCTGATACTGTATTCCCGCCCACCGAATGGTTCGATCTCAAAACCGAAATCCCGAAAATAGTTTTCGTTTGCTTTCAGAATATTTTCTTCCTCCAGACTCAGGGAAACGATCAGCGGAGGGCTTAAATACTGGGACTGGATATCCTGCGATTTAAACAATTTTACAAATCGTTCATAGTATACCTTTTCATGTGCCGCGTGCTGGTCAATAATATAAAAATTATCCTCAAACTGTACTAACCAGTAAGTGTCAAACAGCTGTCCGATCAGCTTGTGGCGGCTTCTGGATTCCGGAGCAAGAAGCCGTTCCTCAAAAAGTTCCAGCTGTTTGGGCTGTTCAGTGTGTACGGGAGCTTCTGAAGAAGCGGGGCTTTTCGGAGGTATAGGGGCTTCCGGAGAAACAGGAACTTGAGATACTGGGCTTTTCGGAGGCACAGGGGCTTGTTTAGGTACAGGGGCTTGTGGAGATACGGGAGCGTCCAGGGTTCCAACGAACAGCTCTTCCTCTTCTCTGGTAAAGGGCTTTTCGTTATATAAAGAATTTTCCCGGACAGCAGCAGCCGGTCTGCTTTGATACATTTCCTGCCTTCTTTTTACCTCGAAAGGCTCTGGTATGTCCTTTGGCTTTATCTGTTCGGCAGGAGATGCAGGTGCAGCTTTTCCAACGGATACCTGTGGGATCAGCTCCCTGTGGGTAACTGCCTTCCGTACCGTTTCATAAAGGGCTGTGTAAACCTCTGTTTCCCTTGCAAAACGCACCTCTCTTTTTGCAGGGTGTACATTGACATCCAGGTCGTTTCCATCCATCTCGATCCGAAGTGATACAAAGGGAAATTTATGCTGCATCACAAAACCCTTATACCCGTCTTCAATGGCCTTGGTAATGATCTTGTTTTTTACATATCTTCCATTGATATAGTAATTCTCGAAGGTACGGTTTCCCCTGGAAATTTCCGGCTTACCAACGAAGCCCTCGATCTTCATGAAGTCATTTTCGTAAGAAACAGGAAGGAGGGCTTTGGCAATATCGCGTCCGTAAACGCTGTAGATCACATCCCTGACACTATAGTTTCCGGAGCTGGAAAGCTTAACCTGACGGTTCTGGATATATTTAAAGGAAATTTCCGGATGGGAAAGTGCCAGCTGCTCCATCAGCGTGTTAATGTAACCGGCTTCTGTTGCATCTGATTTCAGAAATTTACTCCTGACCGGTGTATTGTAAAAAAGATTCCGGATCAGGAAGGTGGTTCCTTCCGGCGCACCCATTTCCTCCAGTGACTGTTCCTGACCGCCTTCGATCACATAACGGGTACCGCTGATGGCAGATGGCGTCTTTGTGATCAGTTCCACCTGGGCTACGGCTGCAATACTGGAAAGAGCCTCGCCGCGGAAGCCAAGAGATGCAATGTGGACGAGATCTTCAACCTTCTCAATCTTGCTTGTGGCATGCCTGAGAAAAGCAACAGGAACCTGCTCCGCTTCCATTCCGGAACCGTTATCTGTGATGCGGATCAGCTTTTTCCCACCGTCAGTGATCTCCACGGTGATAGCGGTAGCACCTGCATCAATGGCATTTTCCACAAGCTCTTTTACAACGGAGGAAGGCCGTTCCACAACCTCTCCTGCCGCGATCTTATCAATGGTATTCTGGTCTAAAACTGCAATTTTTCTCAAAGTATCACCACCGGTTCTTTATTTTATTTTGAAGATTATAGAGAATGTTCATCGCTTCCATTGGTGTCAGATTTCCGATTTCCAGATTTCTGATCTCTTCTATAATATCATTATCCTGCACGGTGTCAAACAGGGACATCTGTGCCATGTCTACCTGGTCGTAGGCGATCTTCTGCTTCTTTTTCGGGGCAGTCAGATCCTTTACGGCTGCGGTGATATCTGCGTCGCTGAGTTCTTCCACCAGCTCCTTGGCACGCTGGATCACGGAATCCGGGACACCGGCAAGCTTGGCTACCTGGATACCGTAGCTTTTGTCTGCACCGCCTTTTACGATCTTACGCAGAAATACGATGTCATCGCCCTTTTCTTTGACGGCAATACAGTAGTTATTGACTCCGGAAAGCTTGCCCTCCAGCTCTGTAAGCTCATGATAATGGGTCGCAAATAATGTTTTTGCCCCACAGAGCCTGGTATTGCTGATGTGTTCGATCACTGCCCATGCAATCGAAAGTCCGTCAAAGGTACTGGTTCCACGGCCGATCTCATCCAGGATCAGAAGGCTTTTGGAGGTGGCATTTCGAAGAATGTTGGCGACCTCTGTCATCTCAACCATAAAGGTACTCTGCCCGCTTGCAAGATCATCGGAAGCCCCTACACGTGTAAAGATACGGTCAACGACTCCGATATTGGCACTGTCTGCCGGAACAAAGCTTCCGATCTGTGCCATCAGTACAATAAGGGCTGTCTGGCGCATATAGGTGGATTTACCGGCCATATTCGGGCCTGTGATAATGGAAATTCTTTTTTTATGATTGTCCAGGTAGGTGTCGTTCGGAATGAACATATCATTTTCGATCATCTGTTCCACAACCGGATGACGGCCATTGCGGATATCAATAAGGCCGGTTTCATTGATCTTCGGCCGGACAAAATTATTCCGCTGTGCAACAAGTGCCAGGGAGGCAAAAACATCCAGTGCGGCAACTGCCTTTGCTGTCCTCTGGATACGGACAACCTGGGAACCGACTTTGTCACGGATATCGGAAAACAATTCAAATTCCAGTGCATAAAGCTTGTCTTCCGCTCCAAGGATCAGATCCTCCAGATCCTTCAGCTCCTGCGTGATATAACGCTCTGCGTTGGTAAGTGTCTGTTTGCGGATGTAATCTTCTGGTACAAGATCTTTAAATGTATTGGTAACTTCCAGGGAATAGCCGAATACGCGGTTGTATTTAATCTTGAGGCTTTTGATTCCCGTGCGTTCTCTTTCTCTTGCCTCCAGTTCGGTAAGCCATTTCTTTCCGTCTGTGCGGGAACGGCGGAACTTATCCACATCTTCGTTGTAGCCTTCCCGGATGATGCCGCCATCCTTCTGTGCCAGCGGAGGATCTTCGGTAATGGAAGTGCGGATCAGCTCTGCAATATCGGTCAGAGGGTCCATATCTTCGTTGATCGCCTGAAGCAGCGGGGAGTGGAATTCTGCCAGAAGCTGCTTAATATATGGAAGCATTTCCAGCGATGAGGCAAAGGAAACCAGATCTCTTGGATTTGCGGATTTATAACTGATACGGCTGATGAGACGTTCCAGATCATAGATCGGGTTTAAGTATTCACGGATCTCATCACGTTCCATTGGTTTTTCATTCAGCTCCGCAAGAGCTTCCAGACGTTTTTCAATTTCATCGGCATCGATCAGTGGCTGTTCCACGTAAGAACGCAGGGTTCTTGCCCCCATGGCTGTTTTCGTCTTGTCCAGCACCCAGAGGAGGGAGCCTCTCTTCTGTTTCTCGCGCATGGTTTCCACAAGTTCCAGATTACGACGGCTGGAGCTGTCAATGAGCATGTACTTCTCAGCAGAGTAAGGACGGATACTGGCCATATGGGAAAGAGCTGTCTTCTGTGTTTCTTTCAGATACAAAAAGAGCGCACCGGATGCAAGGATACCGCTGTCATAATCTGCAATCCCAAGTCCCTCCAGGCTTCCCACATGGAAATGCTCTTTCAGTGTCTTTTGGCAGAGCTGATCGTCAAAGTACCAGGGATCCAGTGCAAATACGCAGATTCCAAGGCGGCCCTTCAGATCCTCCACATCGACACCACTTAAAAGAAAGGCATCGTTGCAAATGATCTCTGCAGGGGAAAATTTATTGATCTCATCAAGGAGCTTCTGAGGTTTATCCAGTTCTGTAAGAAAACAGTCACCGGTTGTAATATCTGCAATGGCGCAGCCGAAATTATCCCCGATAGAAACAATGGACATCAGATAATTGTTTTTGGATTCGTCCAGAGACATGGCATCCAATGTGGTTCCCGGCGTGACAATGCGGACAACCTCCCGTTTCACCAGACCTTTTGCTTTTTTCGGATCTTCTACCTGTTCACAGATCGCAACCTTGTAGCCCTTCTCGATCAAACGGTTGATATAAGTCTCCGCAGCATGAAAAGGAACGCCACACATGGGCGCCCTTTCCTCCAGTCCGCAATCTTTTCCTGTAAGTGTAATTTCCAGTTCCTTCGATGCAGTCAGTGCATCCTCAAAAAACATTTCATAAAAATCGCCCAGACGATAAAAAAGGATACAGTCGCTGTATTCTTCTTTTGTTTTTACGTATTCCTTCATCATCGGGCTTAATACACTAATATCCTCCGGAAACCCAGTGTTTATGGGGCTTTTAGAAGTCCCAGGTGTTGATTTGACCACATTATTACGATAGTTTTTTCCCTCGTTAGTGTTTTTGTTTATACTCAAGTATTTAAACCTCTCTTTTTCCTTTCTGATGATAATGCACGGCACTGGATATATATTTTAGCACAACAAAAAAAACCTTTCAAGACTGCCGATCTATCCATTTTTGAAATTTTTTCTTATTTTGCTTGCCTATGCCAACAAAAAAATTGAAGAACCGGACCCCAACTCCTGACCATTTCGAGGCGATCGCCGAATTGCTATATATTATGTTAAATTCCTGAAAGTATTTTCTTTGCGTTCTCCAGGTTATTTTTTCCATTTATTTTTAGATATACTTTACTGATTTTAGAAGGCTCTCCTATTTCTCTGCAGAGATCCTGTGCCTGGGAAATGGGTATGTAGATTTCGGTGTCTTTTATTACTACAGCGGCTTTACAGGGCATATATGCGGTTTGCGGTTCTCTTGCAAAATTGCCGGATAAGGTAGTAAGATCATCTGTGGCTTTGGAAGTTTCCTTTTCTTTTTCATCCAAGGAATAAAAAATATTCAGGTTTTCACCCATTTCTAAAAATTTTTCCTGTTGTTTTTTTGAAATGGCATGATTATTATAGTCTTTCATATCCTGCAGGGAACCATTTCCCAGCAATAACAACGGCATTTTCCCCAGTTCATTCTGAGTTGGATTTTTTCCAAACGCATTCATATCAATTCCTGAAAAAGTCGTTGTTTCCGTATAATCTTCAATTTTAATGACAACCGGGACTTCTATGACTGGCCAGATTTCTTTTATACCTTTTATCTTCTTCGCTTTCTGCAAAAAATCTTCATCATAAGCCAGATCTCCAAGTGGGAGCAACACCGTAAATTGCCGTTTTTCTTCTTTCATGCCTGCCAGCAGCATTCCTAATAATGTAAGTATCAATGCCAGCAAAAGTATGACAAAACAGGTAAAGCTGTCTATTTTTTTTCTTTTCAATGAGAAGCCGCCTTTCTCACCTCTTCGAGAAGGATGTTTTTCTTATGAAGCTTTCTGACCAGAATCAGGATTATGGAAATAAGCAGTACTGCAACAACTGCAACTATGGAATACCACCAGTTATTGTTTTTTTCCTGGTCATCTTCAACCTTTAAAGACTTTATCTGAGTTTCTTTGATTTCAGAGTCAAATTTTATTTCTTCCTCATATGATTTGCCATCGGCATCCTCATACGTAAGAATTAATTGCCCTGCACATTTTCCTGTTTTTCCTTTTACATATATGCGAAGACTTCCTTGGGATAAATCTCCGGCCTCTATGGTCCCTAAGAATGCAGTATCGTTTGAGCTTAATTCATCAGCTTTTAAGCTGACACTTGCATTATATATTTTGTCTCTTCCGAGATTCATTGCTTTTACCGGGATTTCTACTGTATCCATAGTGTATAAAACAGATGGAATATCTGAAGCTTCCAGCTTAACACGAACCGGTTGGATGATCTGAAAAGACAGTAATTCTGTACCGGTAGTTGCTGTTGCTTTCGAATCTTCATAATCCAGAGAAAAAGTAATGACAGCCTGGCCAGGATCACAGTTTTCTGTTATAGTAATCATCTCTTCCAGAGTAATTGCTTCACCAGGAGCCAGGACTTGTACATAAAAAGAGTTTTTCTCAAATTCGATTCCTTTGTTCTCTGTGGAAAGGGAAATTTTTAAACCAAATACATTTTGACTGCAGCTTTTATTTCGAAATGTCAGCGACATTTCTGTTGTAGAACCAGCCTCCAATCGTTCACCTGAAAGACTGCTGTCTTCTAATAATACCTGCGGTTTATGTAATATTTTTTCACTTGATGAGTCTGATGTTGAATTACCTCCTCCCTCACCGCCCGAATACCCTCCGTTGTCAATAACCGGATCTGTTATCTGCGCGGTAGTATCGTCCTCCGGATTATCACTGTCTATTACAACATGAAAAGGATTCGATTTAGAACCATCACCAAAGTCATCTCCTGATGTAAAAATATCCGGATCCGGATTTTCTTTATCGATGTCAGCTTTATCAGGAGTCTTTTCATCCTCTGCCGGAGGTTCGGTACTCGTAGATTCATCCTTTTTTTCATCAAGGGTTAACGAGTTGTCATTCTCATAAGATACGGACGGGTCTGAGTCCGTAAATCCTTCTTCAGCAGATGTAATCTCCGTGTTTTGAGGCTCTGTGGCAAAAACGGCAGCTGGAAGAAATATTACTGTCGTACACAATACTAATACCGTTTTTACAAATAATTTTCTCATTATCAGGCAGTCCTTTCTCTTAAGATTCCTCCATCCATTTCATATACGTGGTCACATAAGATTCTGATGTCCTCTTCATTATGGCTTGCCAGCAAAATGGTTTTTCCTGCTTCCTTTAAATCCAACAGCAGTTCTCTTATTTCTTCCACGCCATGTTTATCCAGTCCATTAAACGGCTCATCCAGAATCAAAAAAAGAGGATCTTCCATAATGGCCTGTGCAATACCAAGGCGTTGACGCATTCCTAGGGAATATTTTCCGACTGGTTTCTTCATGTCCGGATCCAATCCTACCCTTTTTAAGACTATGCGGATATCGGCCTTCGAAATCCGGCCATTCATGTCTGCCAGGATCTCCAGATTTTTAAAGCCCGTATATTGTGTAAGAAAACCGGGAGTCTCGATAATAACTCCAAGACTTTCAGGAAAATCCACATCATGACCTATTTTTTTTCCAAATACAAAAATAGTACCCGTAGTTACAGGAAGAAACCCACAGATGCATTTCATAAGGACGGTCTTTCCTGAACCGTTATTTCCAACAATCCCATAGACGTTCCCTGTTTTCAAGGAAAGATTTACTTCCTGCAACACGATATCTTCACCGAAACGTTTGGTCACGTGTTCTATTTTTACGCAGGTGTTCTGCATCATTCCACTTGCTCTTTGCAGATCACAGGCCAAATTAAATGTCCCTTCAGATTTCTTCCAATCTTCCATATAAAACACCTCCCAGAATTCCCAGCATTACTAATAAAAACAACAGTAGAAATAGCCAAAGTCCTATTTTGTCCGGTCCCCAATTTTCATCAGCCAGTATCCATTCTACTGGATAAAACCATATCTGATTCTTAAAATAGCGGTCATGAAGGATAATTCCGAAATAAAAGCTTACAAAAGGGATTCCATATGCCATGTAAGCAGAATCCCATAAAATCCCGCAGCTTCCACCGAAAGTACTTATGATACTTCCGATAAGTCCTGTCCGAAATGCCTTCATGAGTAAGTCCAGAAGTGCTTCTTTCTGAATAGCACCCTTTATCTCCAGCGGATAGAACACAATAAAATTGATAAAAAGTACCGTTAGTATAGATAACGTCCAGACCATAAAACCAGATACCATAATGGAAAAGACTTTACCTTCGATATACTGTCTGCGAGTCGTTCTGGGAAGTATCTCCTTTAAAAATCCACTTTTATATTCTTGCAGAATGGAATCGCTCCATGGCAATACGGCTGCTGCCGGAATGGCAAAAGATACGGCCTGACTTTTTAAGGAACCTTCCAGTATACTGATAAAAGTACCACATGTCAGTGCTTTTTTTAAGCTGGGATAAGTCTGGCCAATGGCGATGGAACTGCAGGCTATCAGCCATGCTGCCAGAAAATTCTTATTAAAAAACATACGTTTTGTTTCACCCCACATAGGTTTTCCCCCTTTCCGATCAGGTCTTTCCTCCAAGAAATTCAAAGGTATATTTTTTCATCCGGTTAATTGCAAAAACTGCAAGAAGAACTAAAATACCCAGAAAAAACATGTAGGAATGCGAGATTTTCGGAAGCAACGGGTCATAACCTAAGTTATGTTTTCCGTATACTGCCTGGTTCAGAGGACTGATCCAGCAGATTAATACATTTACCTGATACATTTCATATTTTTCTTTATGTAAAATTGCAGCCAGTACTTTCGGGTCCAATAAAAAACCAACTACACTGTAAAGAAGGCCAAAAATCATACCCTTAGTCTTCCCTTTATAGAGATTTCCTACAAGGATCACAAAGCTTAAGGTCAGCGAATAACAAAACAGCAGGAAGAACACCTGCAGCATACAGCCATAGGGTGAGATACTTTCCATGACTCTTACTGTAGAAGGGATCTGCAGGTTTTTTCCTAACTCTGAATAACCAAGCATGGCCGCAGTTTCGCTCCACAGGTTACCTGGATAACTCTTTTTCATACACAGCACGGCCGTAAACAACAGCATCAAAACCGTATATAAAACAGTTACAAGAATAACATAAATGAATTGACCTAAAAGCCATTTCCTCTTGGTTGTCCGGGTCAGCTGGTACGGAGTAATAGGTGTCATCTTCGGCAGGTCAGAAAACATAAGAAGCAAGAGCAGCGAACTGGACAGTACTGCTATCCCATCCCCAAATGTCCAGATAAATGGTTCAATGGCCTGTACCGGTGTATCGTAGGTCTCCATTACAACCATGATTCTGCCTGTAAGCAGGAAACTAAGTACAAATTCTAACAGAAATATAAAAATAACTTTGGGATTGCGTAAAAATCCGAAGAAATTGTACCTTACAATTCCAAATACCTGTCTCATGTCAGTAACCCAGATTCCGGTCTATGATACTGCCATTAACGGCATTGATGGTAAGGAAACTTTCATTCGGATCTTTACTGGTATTTGATTCTGTTTCTCCGTTATATTCACTTTCTGAAGTCATGCTGCCGAAAAAATCCCAGACGGGGATCATGATACCTGTGTGTGCGTCAGTAGACGGCTCATATATTCTGGCATAACCAAGAACAATCCGATCAATATTATAGACCCTGGAATTTTCATATTGCATGTTATCAGCATTTGTTACCACCATCATTTTTTCATAAATTTTCATAACCTCGCTGAATGAAAGAAGATTTAAATTCTCTGTCTTTGTTTTACCAATTGTGTAGGGATTTGAATAAGTCATGCTTTCTATGCCATCTTTATCGACATAGAAACAGAGACTTTCATAAGACCATGTCTCCATTGTGCTGTCCATGTCTTCCAATGCCCCACCGTCTGCAATTGTCTGAGTTACCGGCACACCATTTATGGTACGTGCATAATCAATTCTATATCCATTTCCAAAATTACCTGAATTATTATCGCCTTCAAAACTTTTGCACACCGCGTAATTCCAGTTAGAAAACTGTAAATCTGTGATGCCCATTTTTTCGACTTTTTCCTTTACAAGTTTTTTGGCTTCATCCAGGGACAGCCCGATAGATTCTTCTGTGGGTTTTTCTTCCTCTTCAGAATATCCGTAATCACACCACATTGCATCCTCCGGTATTTTTTCCCCGCCCTTGTTTGCCGCTTTCTTGATCCTGACTGACAAGGTATCGGAGCCAGTGGAAGATATTTTATAGTAGTATTGTGAATCGTCTGGCATTTGTGCAATACAATCGAAGGAATCTCCGGCAACAGGTTTTGTCTCTGTCAGGGTTTTCTTTTCCGGAGCAGTTTCGTATTCCTGTTCCCATGTCTCAATATCTTCATAGATATCATAGACATAATTCCCATCACCATCTGTTCCATAGTTATACGGATCCAGGTTTCCGTTTGCAACGTCTTCTTTTAGTTCATCCAGAGTTTTTTTAATTTCATCCTTTGTCTTCACGTAATAACTATCCATGGTATAAAGTTTTGCCTCTGAGAAGAATGTGTTTGTAATACGGTCGAGAAGCTCCTGGGTAACTTCTGCCGCGGTGACAGAAATAGCAGATATCTTTTCCACTTCCGGAATTTCTACGTTTGCATCTGTATTTACCACGAGCTTGGCACTGTCATCTTCCACATGGCTTTCATAATTTTGAGGAGCATCAATGAGATTCCTGATGGTTGTCTTTGACTCTGAACCGTCATCGTTCTTGCTTTCAGATGCTTCTCCTTTAGAAGTGCTAACATCATCCGCTTCCGTATAAGCATCTACAGCCTTGCTCCCCTTCGGCTTTACCAAAGAAGAATCCGGGGTCTGTGCGCATCCTGTAAACATTCCAATACAAAGCACTATTCCTGCAAACTTTTTTATGTTTTTTCTCATTTCTGGTAATATCTCCTTTCTAAGGTTGTTATAAGTATATCATCGAGCATTACACCAAATCTTTCGCGATTTGTAACGGATATGTAAACGTTAGTGTGATCACCAGAAAACAGAGACGGTAGTTCCTTTTCCCGGATTGCTTTCAATCTTCAGTTGGAAATCGTGCAGTTCTATAATTTTCTGACATAAAGAAAGACCGAGCCCTACACTTCCTTTTGCCCTGGAACGAGATTTGTCTACCATATAAAATGGTTCCGTCACCATTTCCAGATCCTCTTTCGGTATTCCCTTTCCAAAATCCTGAACCATCAGATGATCCGGGGTTGCCTCAAGCACAATTTTAGATTCTTTCCCGGAAGCTTTAACTGCATTATCAATTAGATTTGTCACCACACTTATCATTAAGTCCTGATCAAACTTCTTTACCAATTCTTTTGGTTCACAAAATACATCAAGAGAGATGTTTTTTTCTTGAAGCCTGTAATCAACAAGTCCTTTTACTTCTTTCAGAAAATTATCCACCTGTATTTCCGCTGGATTGAATGCGTCTTCCGAAGCTTCATAGAGTCCTGTTAATTCCAACATTTTCATAGAAAGTCTTGAAAGCCTGCGACATTCATTTTCAATATAAATAAGAGCTTTCTCCTGCCTTTCCGGGGTTAGGCGCACAGTAAGCAATGTATCTGCATATCCTATGATTGCGGTCATCGGAGTCTTCAGTTCATGAGCCAGACTTCCAATAAGCTGTTTTTGTGTCCGGTTTATGTTAGAAAGACTTTCAATTTGTTCTTTTATTTTACCGGTCATAAAATTAAAGGTTTCACCTACCTGCGCAAGTTCTGTATTTCCTTCTGACGGTACTTTAAAATCATAAATTCCTTCAGAAACAAGAAGCGTAGCTTCTCTTAGGCTTATGAGCGGTGCTGTGATTTTTCGAAGGCTCAAATAAAGGACAATTCCCATCATCACGATCAAAGATAAAGTAAATCCACCAGTCTGAAAAAACAGCAGATGACTTTTTTCTATTACATCTGTTATATCTTTATACGTAACAATCTGATATCCCATATTTGCATTGCCATAGTAAAATAACAAAAGTGTCCTTCCATTTATCTGACTGATCATGGGAGCATGACCGTCACTGTTGCTGCCATGATCCACCACGTTTACCTTACTTTCACATAATTTTCTTAACCTTTCTACATCGAATTCATAAACAGTTCCATCATAGGCCATTTTTCCATCAAGATATAAAACAGCACTGTCATGAAAAACCTGCCGAAAAGCATAAGTAACTATTTGGGGGCGCATTTCGTTGTCAGTATTCTGTTTCTGATTATCGGAAAGGCTTGTTTTATTTTCAAATTGTAAGATATTTGCTCTAAACAAACTGCTTTCATAACTGTTGATATTCTGTATACTCTGATTTTTCCAACAATAAGTGGTATAGAGAAAAATCCCTGACGATACCAACAGAATGATACATGTAGTCTGAGAAAAAATCTTTATAAAGAGTTTCATAAATCCACCTCAAGTCTGTAACCGATTCTGGGAATTGTTTTAATCTTATCCTGCCAGCCAAGCTTTTTCCTGATACGCCCCACATGTGCATCCACAGTTCTTGTTTCTCCGCAGAACTCTTCATTCCACAGCTCCTGCAGAATCTGATTTCTGGTCAGGGCTTTATTCGGATTTTTGACGAACACCATGAGGCAGTTATATTCCATTGGCTTTAAATAGATTTCCATGCCCATTTTTGTAACAGTACGACTAGCAGTATCAATGATGACATCACCAATTTGAATCTGTTCCTGTGCAGTACCATTACGTTCCAGTACTTTTTCAAGACGGACCATCACTTCCAGCATTTCAAATGGTTTTACAATATAATCTTCCGCACCGTCTCTTAAGCCCTTTATCTTGCTTGCGATATCCCCCTTTGCGGTAAGAAATATTACGGGGATTTCATACTGTCTCAGTTTCGGTAACAGGCTATAGCCGTCTCTTCCGGGAAGCATGATATCTACAAGCGCACACTGAAACGCATGATCTTGAATAATAGCTTCATATGCCTCGTTTCCATCCAGATATCCTACTGTTTCATACCCTGCAATCTCCAGATTCATACAAAGCAGGTCATTGATTGACATTTCGTCTTCTATCACAAGAATTCTTGCCTTCATAATTATTACCTCACATGTTTTTATAAATATCTTTTCACAGGTTAATTATACATTAAATTCTATATCGCAGTTGTAACTGATTTGTAACAGCAAGAAAAGGAACACTGCATTTGCCAGCCCTTTACTGGTATCCCCGGCAAGCACGCCGACCTTTACAAATACTCTTTCAACGTTTCCTTTGCTGATGGTATAGACTTTATCCTTGCCTCTGGGTTATACTATTTTTATAATGATTTTTCTTAAAATTACTGTTATACTTGTGTTTATATCTTTTCTAAAAGGAGTTTTTCAAACATTGAAAAAAAGGATTTTTTTATTTGACAATCTGAAATTTTTGCTGATCATGACTGTAGTGATCGGCCATTGTATTGATTATATGACCGATAATTCCAATATGATGAGGAGCCTTTTTATCTTTATCTATTCTTTTCATATGCCATTGTTCATATATCTGTCTGGCTTATTTCACAGTAACCGAAATGTAAAGGGCAGATGTATTTCTTTTATTTTTATCGGCTATATAATGAAAATATTCGTATATCTGACCAGGATCACCCTGCTTCATGAGGGTAATTTTTATCTTCTGGCAGACGGGGGCATTCCATGGTTTATGTTTGCACTGGCCATGTTTACTGCGTGCTCTTATCTATTGAGGGATATTGATATCAGAAAAATCCTTCTTTTGTCGTGTATCCTTGCCTGTGTTTCCGGCTACGATAAATCAATCGGAGATTATCTGTATCTGTCACGATTTTTCGTATTTTATCCGTTTTATCTGCTTGGCCAGATGAGCAGCAAATACCGTATTTTGGAACTGAACCAGAAAAAACCGCTGAAGCTCCTGAGCTTTGCAGGAATCCTGGGCTGGGGAATTTTGTGTATTTCGAACGGCGAAAGCCTGTATATACTGCGGATGCTTTTTACAGGAAGAAATTCTTTTGCGGCCAATCCTGCCTTTGGATTCTATGGTCCGCTTTACCGGATTTTGTGCATGCTTATAACAGTATCGGTATGTATCTGCCTTTTCAATCTGGTTCCAGACCGTCAGATCCCGTTTATTACAAATGCAGGACAGCGCACATTGCAGATATATTTCTGGCACCGCCCGATCATATATCTGATGGAATATCTGAAGGCTGACCAGGCACTCAAAGCTTCCGCCCAGGGAAAGCTTCTCTGGATACTTTTTGGTATAATTCTGACAATTATTTTAAGCCTGAAGCCTTTTGGCTTTCCGGTGGTAAATATACATCGGGCATTTTCTGCCACCTGTCCGAAGGAATAAGCTTTTTAAGTCCGTTTTCGTTCTTTAACCATATCAAAATCTTATAATTATAATGCAATATTGCTATTTTACGTATCTTTTTTTGTATGATAGGATATGGACGGTTAAAAAAATAACAAACCACTTTTACTAAACTTAAAATTAACCACCAAAAGAAAGAGGTAAGAAAATGGAAGACAACAAATTATGTCTGGAAAAGCAGCCTTTGAATCAGGAAATGCTTGACAAGATCGATGCTTACTGGCGTGCTGCCAACTATCTGTCAGCAGGACAGCTTTATCTGCTTGATAATCCACTTCTTCGTGAACCGCTTAAAATGGATCAGATCAAGAAAAAAATCGTTGGCCACTGGGGAACCGTACCGGGACAGAACTTTGTATATGCGCACTGTAACCGTGTCATCAAACGTTATGATCTGGATATGATCCTTCTTTCCGGTCCTGGACATGGTGGAAACTTCATGATCGCAAACACTTATCTGGAAGGCTCCTACAGCGAAGTATATCCAAACATCAGCCAGGATGAGGAAGGCATGAAAAAAATGTTCAAGCAGTTCTCCTTCCCATGTGGAGTTCCAAGCCACTGTGCACCGGAGACACCTGGTTCCATCAATGAAGGCGGTGAGCTTGGTTATTCTATCGCTCATGCTTTTGGAGCTGTATTTGACAATCCGGATCTGATCGCAACAACGGTTGTGGGCGATGGCGAGGCTGAGACCGGTCCTCTTGCAACATCCTGGCAGTCCAACAAATTCCTGAATCCGATCACAGACGGTGCTGTGCTTCCTATTCTTCACTTAAACGGATATAAGATCAGTAATCCGACTATCTTCTCCCGTCTTTCTCATGAAGAGCTTGAGTGCTTCTTCAAGGGCTGTGGCTGGAAACCTTACTTTGTTGAGGGCGATGACCCGATGACCATGCACAAGAAGATGGCCGAAACAATGGATACTGTGATCGAAGAGATCAGGGCGATCCAGAAGGACGCACGTGAGAACAATGATCCGGAGCGTCCGGTTTGGCCAATGATCGTTCTTCGCACTCCTAAGGGATGGACTGGCCCGAAGGTTGTTGACGGACTTCAGATCGAAGGCTCTTTCCGTGCTCACCAGGTTCCGATCTCCATGGAAAAACCGGAGCATCTTGAGCTTCTGAAGGAATGGCTTTCAAGCTACCGTCCACAGGAACTGTTCGATGAGAACGGCCGTCTCATTCCGGAGCTTGCAGAACTGGCTCCCAGGGGAAATGCCCGTCTTGGTGCGAACCCGCATGCAAATGGCGGTCTTCTTCTGAAGGATCTCCGTCTTCCGGATTTTCGTGAGTATGGCATTGATGTTCAGCCTGGAAAAACAAAAGCGCAGGATATGATCGAGCTCGGCGGATACATCCGCGATATCTTCAAGCTCAATGAGGAGAACAAAAACTTCCGTATCTTCGGACCGGATGAAAGCATGTCCAACCGTCTGTATAAAGTATTTGAGTACCAGAAACGTGACTGGAATGCCGAGATGCTTGATACAGATGACTGCCTTGCAAGAGATGGACGTATCATGGACAGTATGCTCAGCGAGCATATGTGTGAAGGCTGGCTGGAAGGATATCTTCTTACAGGCCGTCACGGATTTTTTGCAAGCTATGAGGCATTTATCCGTATTGTTGACTCCATGGCAGCACAGCACGCAAAATGGCTGAAGGTCTGCAACCAGCTTTCCTGGAGACAACCGATCGCATCCCTTAACTTCATCCTCACATCGAATGTATGGCAGCAGGATCATAACGGATTTACACATCAGGATCCTGGATTTCTGGATCACATTGCCAATAAAAAGGCAGATGTGGTACGCATGTATCTTCCACCAGATGCGAACTGCTTACTCTCCTGCTTTGACCACTGCATCAAGAGTAAGAATTATGTCAATGCGATCGTAGCTTCCAAACACCCAAGCTGCCAGTGGCTGACTATGGAGCAGGCTGTTAAGCACTGCACACAGGGTATCGGTATCTGGGAGTGGGCAAGCAATGACTGTGGTGACGAGCCGGATGTTGTTATGGCATGCTGCGGGGATACTCCTACACTCGAGATCATGGCTGCTGTTACGATTCTTCGGGATAAGATGCCGGAGCTTAAGATCCGTGTTGTAAATGTCGTTGACCTGTTCAAGCTGGAGTCCGACCACAAACACCCGCATGGCTTAAGTGATGCAGAGTATGATGCGCTCTTCACAAAAGACAAACCTGTGATCTTTGCATTCCACGGATATCCGACCCTGATCCATGAGCTTACCTATGAGCGTCATAACCATAACATTTCTGTTCATGGATATCAGGAGGAAGGTACGATTACTACTCCGTTTGATATGCGTGTCCAGAACCAGATTGACCGCTTCAATCTGGTAAAGGATGTCATTATGCATCTGCCGCAGCTTGGCAACAAGGGTTCCTTCCTGATCCAGGAAATGAACGACAAGCTTGTTGAACACAAACAGTATATTGCCGAGTATGGTCAGGATCTTGAGGAGATCAGAAACTGGGAATGGCATAAATAAAAATTCATTCAGCCGATAAATAAAACGGGCAGGTACACTGTAAAATTACAGTTGCCTGCCTGTTTTTGTTTCCCTTTCTGTAAGAAATTTCTGAAATGCTTTTGATGCGATGCTCTGAGGGTATTCCGTGTCATGGATCACCAGAATGTTTCTTTCCGGAAGTGCTTCTTTTACGTGGATCTCAAAAATCTTTCCGGATTCCAGATCGTCCTGGGCGAATTCTCCGGGAATAAATCCGATTCCAAGATTGTAGCACACAGCAGGGAGGATCATATCTGTTGTTGCCAGTTCCACATCCGGAGAAAACTGCAGTCCGTTTTGCTCGAAATAAGAATCCAGAAATTTTCGTGTGATCGCTTCCGCAGTCAGGCTTATCCAGGGACAGGCAGAAAGCTCTCTAAGAGAAAGCTCCCTGCCCTTCAGCTTTTCAAACCGGCTTCCGCCGATCAGGATATCCCTGTATTTTTTTACAACTTTCATTTTAAGTGGTGCTGCCAGCTGTAACGATGCAGATACCACAGCCAGATCGACCTTACCCTCTTTCAGTGCATTTACAGAATCCGTTGTGCTGTTATTGAGAATTTTAAAGTGTACATTTGGATACAGGATATTAAAATCCCGGACCGCTTCAAACAGATAACAATGGAGGGCGGTTTCTGTTGCACTGATATAAATGGTTCCGTTTTCCAGGCTGATCAGATTGCTGAGATTATTTTCACCCTTGAAGAACTGTGCACATCCGGCAGCTACATATTCGTAAAAAATACTTCCCTCCGGGGTCAGCTTCATTCCACTTTTGCTCCGGATAAAGAGACGGCACCCCAGAATATTTTCCAGGTTATGGATGGTTCTTGTAACGGCCGGCTGGCTGGTTTTTAAAACAGCGGCTGCTTTTGTGAGATTTTCGTATTTTGCCACATAATAAAAGACCTTGTAATGTTCAAAATTTGCGTTCATAGTGAGTCCTTTTCCTGAAATTATCTATCTGCTGGTAAGCAGCTGCTTTTTAAGTTCTTTTTTTCTTTCCCCGGTAGTAAAGGCAGCATCCACGGCATTATGAAGAAGCAGCTCCTGCTGTTCTTCTGAAAGGTCAAAGAGAGATTTCAGATATTTAAATTCACGGGAAAGGGTTGTTCGTTCAATGGCCGGATCGTCTGTATTTACTGTTACCTTAAGTCCTCTGTCGAGAAAATCTTTTATAGGATAGTCCGACATGTTTGCGACGGCTTTTGTCTGGCGGTTGCTTGTTGGGCACATTTCAAGAAAGATCCCGTTATCTTTGACAAGCCGGATCACCTCTTCATTTCCCTGGATGCGGACTCCGTGGCCAATCCTGGATGCTCCCATACGGATCGCCGTCTTTACATCCCCGGCATCTGTGGCTTCGCCTGCATGGATGGTAAACGGAATTTTGTATTCCTTTGCTTTCGCAAAAAGCTCCCCGTAGTTTTCTGTCGGGAAAAGTGCTTCTGCACCTGCAAGGTCAAGGGCAACCACCCCTCCGTCATCGACAAGATATTTCCGGGCCAGCCTTAGAGTTTCCAGGTTTTCCCTTTGGTTGCTTTCTCCACGCATACAGCACAGGATCAGATTTCCTGGTACAGCTGCTTTTTTTAGGCCTCGTAATGCAGCCTGGACCGCAATTTCCTGGCTCATCCCCCCTTGGGTATGAAGCTGCGGTGCAAACCGGAGTTCTGCGTAGATCACACCATCCTCTTTCATCTCAGAAAGAATAAGAGAAACGGCTTCCTCCATTGCTTCTTCTGTCTGGAGAAGAGAAAGGGGAAGATCAAAGCATTTCAGAAAATCATTAAGATTTTTGCAGGTGTCCGGCACGGAAAGCAGGGAAAGAAGCTCTTCGTCCGTTTCAGCCGGAAGTGTGATCTGCTGCATGGCGGCAAGCTTTCTGGCAATGTCTACGGTGATACAGCCATCCAGATGTGCATGAAGATCAATATAGTGATTTTGGTCATTTTCTTTATTCATAGGTGCGAACCCCTCTCTATGTTAATTCTTCCCGGATATCATATAGCCCGGGTTACTTCTTTTAACCAGGATTTCTCCGCCTCATCCAGATATGGGGAAATATTCCTGTAAACAAGTGCATGATACTGGTTCAGTAAAGCTCTCTCTCTTTCTTCCATCTGTGCCGGGTCAATTCCTTCAAGATCAAAAGGCACCATAGTCAGAGGTTCGAACTTCATAAACTGACCATAGGCTGTTTTTTCGGCTTTTTGGCACACGATAAGGTTTTCGTGGCGGATCCCGAATTCGTTTTCTGCGTAATAGCCCGGTTCGTCCGAGGTGATCATTCCCTCTTCCAGGACAGGAGCCGGATTTCCCGCCGGATTTTTCCAGCGAAAGCTCTGCGGGCCTTCGTGGACGTTGAGAAGATAACCTACGCCATGGCCGGTTCCGTGATTATAATCCTCTCCCATAGCCCAGAGTGGACTTCTGGCTATGGCATCCAGATTGAGGCCGGTACAGCCATAACGGAACCTTGCAGCAGCCAGATTTAAATGTCCACGAAGTACAGCCGTAAAGTATTTCTTCTCTTTTTCCGTGACCGGGCCAAGCACAACGGTACGGGTGATATCTGTGGTTCCCTCCAGATAATGTCCGCCTGTGTCCATGAGAACCAGGCCTTCTGGTTTCAGCGGGATATTGGTTTCTTTGGTTGCACCGTAGTGGACGATTGCCCCGTGTGCACCATAGGCAATGATCGGATCAAAGCTGTTCCCACGGAAGTTTTCCTGCGCTTCACGGAATTCATAAAGCTTATCTGCAGCGGAAAGCTCTGTAATTTCCTGCTTTCCCACATTCTTTTTCAGCCAGTGGATGAATTTCACCATTGCCACGCCATCCTTGATATGGGCGGTCTTTTCATTTCGGACTTCTGTTTCATTCTTGATGGCTTTGGGAAGAAGGGTCAGGTTTTCACCGTCTAGGATCGTTACATTTTCCAGTATACTGCTTATCAGACGGCTGTTTACCCTGCTTCTGGAAAGGCAGATTTTTTTCTCTTCGGGGATTGTCTGCACATAAGTGTAAATGTCATTATAAGGATAAAGAGTAACGCCATCTTTGGCCAGGGCATCTTTTACAGATTCCGGAAAAGATTTTTCATTGGCAAAAAGACGGATTTCTTTCTCATCCAGCACAAGGTAGGAAAGAACTACCGGACAGCAGTGAATGTCATTTCCGCGGATGTTCAGAAGCCATGCGATATCATCCAGGGATGTGAGCACAAACAGATCGGCACCTTTTTCCTTCAGCCTGCTGCGGATTTCCAGAAGCTTGTCTGCTCTGGATTTTCCGACCCACTTCACGTCAAGCTCCATCACCGGTTCGCGGGAAAGTACCGGCCGCTCCTGCCAGATCTCCCCGATCAGATCTTCATTTACAGAAAAGCGCACCTGTTTTTTCAGGAGGATTTTTTTCAGCTGGTCCGCTTCCTCCCCGCTGACTGTGCGGCCGTCAAAGCCAAGGCACATACCCTCTTTTATATTCTTTTCCAGAAATTCATGGATCGTGGGAACATCCGGTTCTCCCATCTTAAAGAGAGTGACCGGTGTTCCCGAAAGCTGCTGTGCCGCCTGGATAAAATATCTTCCGTCTGTCCAGAGACCTGCCATATCCTGCATGATCACTGCAGTTCCGGCAGAACCGGTAAAGCCTGTGATATATTTTCTGCATTTAAAATGATCGCCTACATATTCGGAACCATGAAAGTCATCCGTAGGAACAAGATAAGCATCGATTCCTTTTTTTTTCATTAACTCTCTAAGAGCTGTGATACGTTCTGTAACTGTCATAATTTTCAGGCCTCCTCTGTGAATTTGTTTTTTATTGCAAAGCCATGATCCATCGGGCCGCTGCCCCTTCCAAGGTCAAGCATGGCTTCCAGTGCCCCGGAAATATAATCCTTGGCGCGGTTTACGGATTCCTCCATGGAAAAGCCCTTTGCAAGATTGGAAGCGATCGCCGAGGAGAGAGTACATCCTGTTCCATGCGTATTTGGGTTGGCGATCCGTTTTCCTTCAAACCACCGGAAGGTTCCGTTCACGCAGAGAAGATCGTTGGCATCATTAACCTTATGCCCGCCCTTGCAAAGTACAGCGCAGTGATACTTTTCGGATATCTGTAAAGCTGCTTCGGTCATAGCTCTGGCAGTTGTGACCGAGATACCGGTCAGTGCCTCCGTCTCAGGGATATTGGGTGTCAGAAGATCTGCCAGAGGAAAGAGCTCATTTTTCAGAACCTCGACTGCTTTTTCGCTGATCAGTCTTGCGCCGCTGCTTGCCACCATGACCGGATCTATCACAATGTTTCCGGCCCTGTACTGACGGAGCTTTTCTGCGATCACCTGGATCAGAGCACTTTCCGAAACCATTCCGATTTTTACTGCATTCGGAAAAATATCTGTAAAAACAGAATCCAGCTCCTGGCCGAGAAATTCCGGCGATGCATTCTGGATTGCGGTCACACCGGTTGTGTTCTGGGCGGTCAGTGCGGTGAGGGCACTCATGGCATAGACACCATTTGCCATCATGGTCTTGATATCAGCCTGGATCCCTGCTCCTCCGCTGGAATCACTGCCTGCTATGGTCAATACGGTTTTCATTTTAGTTTCCCCCGTTTCCTGTAAAATGTTACTGTTCACTTCGTAACTATAAAATCTATAGCATTCATAAGTTCATTTAAAGATCTGCAGTAAATGTCTGCCATTTCCTGTAACTGCTTCTGGTCCGGCTCTCCATGGGGAGCAAAAATCCCGGCGGTCTGAAATCCAGCATTTTTCGCTGTATTCAGGGCATACAGGGAATCTTCTATGACAAGAGTTTCATCCGGTCTTGCATTCAGGAATTTCGAAGCAGTGAGATAAATCCCCGGAGAATATTTACTTTCCCCGATCTCGCTGGTGGTGTAGATCTTTTTCAGATAAGGAAGCAGCTGATTTCGCTCAAGGGCTTTTGTTACATGCTCTTTGGGACTGGACGTAGCTGCCACTGCCGGAATTCCAAGTCTTCTTATTTTCTGCAAAACCGACCGGGCTCCTGGCCTGGCCTTCACTTCTTCGAAATAAAAGGTCTTTAGCTCAGTCTCCAGTTCGTGTACGAGCATTTCTTCCGAAGCTTCCAGCGAAAATGCTGCCTTCAGCCAGGCGGCTCCCTGCTCCAGGCTCATGGAAAAAAGAATCTCGTCCATATCAGGAACCGACTGGTATCCAAGTTTTATCACATATCTTCTGCCAAGCTCCTTCCAGATGGAAAGAGAATCCAGAAGCACTCCGTCTATATCAAAAATCACGGCTTTTATGGGATAGGTCATCTCTTTTTTACTTCCTCTTCCGTATATTACAACAAAAACACGGATATGTCCCAGCGACATATCCGCATCTTATTTTTTTATGTCACAGGAAATTACCATGTAACGTTCCCATGTCACAAAAATCCTGTGCTTTTATTATAATCGGTTAAAGGATGAAATGCAACGGCGAGTTAACGATCTGTACAGGATTTCGGAATACTTACGGGTTCATACAGCTTCTTTAATGTTTTTACCATTTCATCTTTTCCGGAATCTGCAACGCAGACATCATACTTTCCTTTTACACTTCCAAATGTGACCACCTTGTCAAGGCCAAGAAGAGCTTTCAGATTTAAAAGCATGTTTTCACGTGTCGCATCCCTGCTGTAGATCTTGATATTGGCGCAGTCCGGATATCTTGCAGAATCATGATAGGCAATCCTGTACTCATGGACCCATGTCTGTTTCATAAGCTCCTGGTATAGTTGTTCCATTTTCTCTTTTTTGTCCAGAAGATAAATGTATACCACATTTTCAAAGACGGGTCTTGTTTTTTGTACATAATTCCGATAAGGTGATTTTCTTCTCCGCTGATAGACCTCCTGATGGAGAGTGGATTCCAGTCGGTCATAATAGATCACAAGCAGATCATCGACCACACAGTTTGTAAAATAAAAGATTCTTTTCTGATCAAGAAAACGACAGATCGTTTCTGCCTGAGAGCTGGACATCTGATATTTCATCAGATAGGAGTTCTCGTTGAGATCATAGAGCACTGCTCCGTCCATGGCGATCACTGGAAGCTTTAGATTGATTCCCGGAAGAGATTCACGGATCGTAGCCGGTGTACGGCCTGTAGATACGGTAAACTTCGCCCCGGAAGCGATCAGCCGGTTCAGCTCGATCCTGCTGTAGGAGGACATCTGATCATCATTGTTAAGAAGCGTGTCGTCAATTCCTGAAACAAAAAGGACATCATTCTGACGTTTTCTGGGAAGATGAACGGTATTGACACATAATGCAATACCTACGCCGATCAGTGTATCCAGGACACGGTTAAAAACAAACAAAAACGGACTCGCATCAGTCATGTGCATAACGGTAATACTCAAAAATACAACACAGGAAAAATAAGCGGTATTTTTGCAGCCCACAATAACGGTGGAGTAGATCACAAATCCTGTAAAAAGCGAGATCAGCATATATCCCGGAAAAGTATCCATAAGGCACCCGTGGAACAGATACAGCTGAATCAGAATGATCATCAGACCCCAGAATGCACCAACAAAGGTTCCGGTTACACGTTTTCTGGCCACCTGAGCCATACTGTCCTGATAGGGCTGGATACACTGAAGTACTGCCAAAGCAGAATAAAACGGGATTCCTTCTTTATTCCTGAGATAAAAAACACAGAAACAACATGCTACTGCGATCACAGAACGTATGATCCTCTGTCCGGGTCTTGGAAAACGAAATGTACTTTCTTGAGCCATGGCGTTTTTCTCCTAAAACATTTTTTCCAGCTGATACAAAAACAGCGTTGCAGCAAGCAGATCGGCAGCTCCGCCCGGGCTTAAATTTCTGCGGATACATTCGTGGTTCAGATTCTCGATTCTCTTCATTCCGATCATGAAAAAAGCCCCTCCGGGTTTCCAGATTTTTTCAGCCTGCTCCTGAAGCCAGATTACATCAGCAAAAGATCCACGGCTCCATACATTCGTATCATTTAGCTCCATCATGATACGGAGAAGTACATTAATGTTGGAGCAGTTTTCATCAAGGCCGATTCCGCGGTACTGACGCAAAAGAGGCAGTGCCGTATTTCCGATGATGGGAAAGCCCTTCTGGGCTTCCCCGCGTATCCCACGTTCTCCATATTTTCGAAAAAGCAATTCTCCATGTGTAACGGGTTCCCGCTGGCTCATTTCAGAGAAATCTGCTTCCAGGGCAGTTTTTGTCATTTCCTGCGCATATGCAAGAATCTTTGAGGTATCAAATCTTCGGATTTTTGCATAGCACTGTCCTGCACAGGCGGACAAAATACCCATGGTAAAAATCAGTCCCTTATGTGTGTTCACCTGATCCGTTGCCTGGAACATGGCTTTTTCTGCCAGAACTCCGGTTTTTCTTATTTTAGGAAAAAGATTCTGCAGGCTGTTTTTCCAGAAATAGCCCTCGTAAAACATTCTGGTAAGATAGGGAGTGATAGCCACTGTACTTCTCTCGAACGTATACACGTTCATGTCACGGTGGGCCCCGCTGTCATGGCGGTCTACCAGGCCCGGCTTCGGGGTGGTATACACCTCCCCGAGAATTGAAGTTTTAATACACAATTCTATTTCAGCGGATGTAAGTCCTGCATTCCTTACTCTTGCATACATGAAGATCACTCCTCTCTTTTGCTGCTTCTCCCTGATAAGGACGCCTGGTTTTTAAGCCTGCTCTACATAATCATCGATCATTTGGAAAAGCTGTTTTTCCCTGTTTTTATCTCTGGATGCGTTCATACATTTACGCCCCGGTACCTGTCTCATTTTCAGGATGTATGGTCCGAAAATATTTGCGGTTGCGTAATTTTTTACTGTTTTTGTCATCATCATTTATTTTCTCCTTTAAATGTGAAAGGCTTTACCTGGCGGACAACATCCATGATGGTGCCGTCCCTGCCTTCGATGATTCCTACGATTCTGTCACCAAACTGTACCGGCTCCGGTTCTCCTGTGATGGAATATGCAAGATCACGAAGCTCCTCAATGGTTTTTAACGGTACACAGTTCGCTTTTTTCAGTGCATCCAGAAGATCCTGGCGTGCCGGGTTTACCGCTACTCCATAATCTGTAACAACAATATCCACGGATTCGCCTGGCGTAGTTACTGTTGTTACATTGGAGCAGATTGCCGGGATACGGCCCTGTACCAGCGGGGAAATTACGATCGTACATTTTGCTCCCATGGCAGCATCCGGATGTCCGCCCTGTGCTCCAGTGATCACACCATCGGAACCTACCACAACGTTGCAGTTGAAATTGACATCGATCTCCAGTGCGGCAAGGACAACATAGTCCAGTTTGTTCACGAATGCACCCTTGTTAAACGGGTTGGCATAGGCACCTGCACTGATCCTGTGGTGATTCGGACGTTTTACAGATTCTACCGCAGAGGTATCAAAATCCTGTGTATCCAGAAGCTTTCCTACAAGTCCCTCATCCAGAAGATCACACATTCCTTTGGACATACCGCCGACGGCAAAGCCCATCTTGATCCCACGCTCTTTCATGATCTTTCCAAGAGATGCAGCAGAGGCAATAGAGGCACCGCCTACACCGGTCTGGTATGCAAATCCATCCTTGAAATAAGGAGTATTTATCACAACCTGTGTACAGTAATCTGCCATCATCAGCTTTCTTACATCTGTCGTTGGTTTGGCTGCACCGGAAGCAATCTTTTCCGGAACACCGATCTGGTCTACCACGCAGACATAGTCAACCTTTGTCATGTTGATGTCAGCCGGATAATTCGGGAACGGTACCAGACAGTCTGTTACTGCAACAACCTTGTTTGCATGGTTTCCGTCAACAAAGGAATAAGAAAGGACACCGCAGTCACTTTTTCCGCCGACACCTTTGCAGTTTCCGTAATCATCGCAGGTCGGTGCTCCGATAAAGGAAATATCAATCACTGTCTCACCTGTCTGGATGGCACGGATACGTCCGCCGTGGGAACGCATGATGGCAAGTCCCTTTAATTTTCCGGCGGAGATGGCTTCTCCGATCTTGCCACGTACGCCGGAGGACTGGATGTTTGTGATCGTTCCATCCTCGATCATCGGTACCAGGGCGTCATGTGCTTTTCCAAGGGAGCTTGCACAGATGGTTACATCCTTGATCCCCATATTGTGGACTTCCTGCATGACCATGTTTACTACCAGATCTCCGTCACGGAAATGGTGATGGAATCCAAGTGTCATACCATCATGAGCACCGCATTTTACCAGTGCTTCATGGATGGAGCTTACCATTTTGCTGGTATCATGGTTCATGACCACCCTGGTAATAGGCCCCTGTTTCTGAAATTCTGTATTGTCTTTATAATAATTTCCCTGGAATACTTCTTTTCCTGTAAGCTTCAGGATCTCCTCCGGGATTTCTCTGCCTGCTTTATTTAACATCTTATAAATCCCCCTCATACACGCCGGATGCCTTGGCAAGTTCGATGGTTCTCTTTGCACCGTCATAGAATGCGATGTCGATCATCTTTCCGTCAACGGTAAATACGCCGATACCTTTGGCTTTTTTGTCATCAATTTCCCTTACAACCTTTTCTGCAAAGATGATGTCTTTTTTGGAAGGTGTGTAAATGTCATGTACAACCTGGATCTGTCTCGGATTGATGATGGATTTTCCGTCAAATC
Organism: Prevotella sp. CAG:279; assembly: GCA_963642325.1. Taxonomy (GTDB): domain Bacteria; phylum Bacillota; class Clostridia; order Lachnospirales; family Lachnospiraceae; genus Blautia_A. The sequence goes on along the minus strand of CAVIGE010000003.1, from coordinate 14,272 downwards.
CCATGAGATGGATAGTTTCCACATCCTGGCGGAAGCCTTCCATATTGTCGAGATCTGTGTAAACCGTATCAAAACACTGAACACCTGCAGCCCGTGCGGCGATCACCATATTCTGGCGGGCTCCCATAAGCTCTACGCCGGTGCCTGTGATATGTGTCTGGAGATCCTTTGTATAATCTCCGCCGGAAAGTGCGATTCCGAAAAGACGGTCAGATGCTTCGCAGATATCCAGAGCTTTCATGATTCCTCTTGCAGATTCTAGGGCAGCCATGATAAGCACGCTTCCCTGTGGACGGTGGAACTCTTTCTCTGCTGCTGCCACTGCTTCCTCTACCATATGTACATCTTTCGCACTTTCTGTTTTCGGGATACGGATGGAATCGCATCCGCCTGCAACTGCACAGCGGATATCTTCTTTCCAGTACGGGGTATCCAGCCCATTGATGCGTACAACCGTCTCAACGCCACGATAATCAATCTCACGGAGTGCGTGGAAAAGAGAGTATCTTGCAGCATCTTTTTCTTTCTCTGCCACTGCATCCTCCAGATCTAGCATGATGGAGTCTGGCTTGTAGATGTATGGGTCTTTGATAAGGCCTGGTTTCTGGCAGTTCAGGAACATCATGGTTCTTCTTAATCTTTTTTTATTCGGGTTCATCGAATGGCACCTCCCCATGGAAGATTTTCGCTCTGGTCTGCACCTCTGAAAAGAGCACCTTCTACTCTGGCTTTCAGGGTACAGTCAAGAGCACCTTTGTCAACGATACGTATTTTTACATCGTTTACATCCAGTCTCTCAAGAGTATCCATAACAGTGGCACGGATGCTGTTTCCGAACTGGTTGATCACAACACTGTCCAGGTCAAATTCAATTCCTGCACCTTCTGCATTTGGTTCTACAGTTACCATAGCATCGCTGGATTCCAGTGTACCGGCAACTGCATTTTTAATGATCTTCACGGTTTATTCCTCCTTATGTGATGCTTTCGTTTCTTTCTGTATTTATCATAAATCACCTTTCGGTATTTGTATAATTGTCAAAAAGAATGTAAATATAACTTTTGGGAATTATCAGGAAATAAACAGTCCGTAAACTCCTGCAAAAGCAAAGATGGCAAGCACTGCCAGTGCGATAAATGAAACAGCAAAAAGCTCAATAAACATGCGGTTCTGCGGGAAACGTTCCTCCGCATTTTCCTGCTGGGATACACCGGCCATGATAAGTGCACCGGTTGTGGAGATCGGGGTGAAGCCGGATACCGTTCCTCCTATCACGATCACGGCTACGAGCTCCATGGCACTGACCCCAAGGCTGCCCGCAAGTCCTGAAGCTGTCGGGATCAGAGTAGGGAATACCACGCCAAGACCCGAGCTGAAAAACGACATCAATCCGGCAGCGATCGCCATGATCATGGCTGCTGTATGTTTGCCCATGATGGCTTCCAGTGCAGATACCATAATATCAATCCCGCCGGAAAGGGAAATGACATTCATAAGGATTCCCACGCCGAGAACCATAAGTATCACGTTCCATGGAATTGCCGCGATCGCCTTTTTCTCATCGCCGCAGCCAAGAACAAGAAGTGCTGAGCCGATCGTGAATCCGGTAAGTCCTACATTCCAAGAGAAAAACAGGGCACCTACTGCAAGTACAACGAGACCCAGAATGGAAAGCCACTGTTTTATGGTAAATGCCGGAAGCTTTTCCTGTTTCATGGCAACCGTTGTATCTACCTTCCATCCTTTGTAATAGATATATACCAGCACCATTGTCACAAGAGCAGTAACGATCATAGCTGCCATGATCGGCAGGGTATTTCCCTTCATCCCCTGCTCTTCCATCAGTTCACGGACAACGGCACTCTCCGGTGTCAGCGGACTCATACGCCCGGACATAACGCCAAGATCACCGATGATCGCTGTCATGATCGGGTTGACACCTGCGGATACAGCCACCGGAATGGCGATAACCGGAACAATGGCCAGTGACGGGATCGCTCCAGGTCCTACAGCACAGATGGCAAAACCAAGAATATACATGACAAACGGAATCAGGTGTCTCTTTGTTCCGACAAGTCCGACCATTTTTCTGGCAAGAAGCTCCAGAGTTCCATTTCCGCTGATGATGGCAAAAAGATAGGTGATTCCTACCATCTGTATAAAAAGAGAAGAACTGAAACCGCTCAAGATTTCTTTCACATCCATGCCGTAAATAATGCCAAGGATCATGGAAAACGCCATACAGAGAATTCCAACATTACAGTTTCTTGCAAATCCGATGATAATTGCTGCCAGAAGCAGAATTAATGAAATCAAACCAAGATTCATATACGCAGCCTCCTATCGAAATGTAATACAGACAGGACTCTCTGTCGGAATGATCCTGCCGGTATAAGTCATAAGTCCGGTTTCGGAATCCAGCTTCATCTCCACGATGGTGTCACTGTCTTCGTTTGCCATGTAAAAATAATGATAATCCGGATCAAAGGTGATAAATCTAGGAGTCAGTCCAAGGGACGGATAATAGCCAAGCTCCGTCATATATCCGGTATTCTGGTCAATGCGGTATACCACGATGGATTCGTGAATACGGTTAGATCCGATCAGGATCTTTCCTTCTTTATCAAGGAGTGATGCGCTTGCCTGCCCTTCTCCCGTATAGGTAGCCGGAAGAGACGGAAGATTCTGCATGGCTGTCAGTTTTCCGTTTACATCATCAAACTGAAGATATGTCATCTTGTTTCCTTTTTCGTTGATCAGATAAACATAACGGTTGTTCGGATGAATGGATACATGTCTTGGTTCATCATATTCTCTGGAACGGTAAGTATCGGTTTCTGTAAGTGTTCCGTTCTCTGAGTTAAAACGGAATACCTTTACCTGGCCGTATCCCTGAAGGCGGCCCTGTGTCACTACAAAAAGATACTCTTTTTTCTGATCCCAGATGCACTGGTGGGCAAAAGAGATGGTTCCTTCCTTCTTTCCTTCCAGATGTGTGGTATGTACGATCTCTCCCAGGGTTCCATCTGTATTTCTTCGGATCACGTAAACCGCTCCGCCCTGAAGTGCAGCGACTACAACATAGCTGTTTGTTTTGTCAACGGTGATAAATACCGGATTTTTTCCGCCGATGTCAATGGTCTTCCTGTGTTCCAGCGTTCCGTTCTCCAGAATTTTGTAGCTGCTTACCTTTGTGATATCGCCATGGACGGAATAGAGGTATTTTTCTTCCAGGTCCAGAGTCTGATAAGATGGATTCGGCTCTGTAAAAAGACACTGGATCTCCTTCCAGTCACCTGTGCGTTCACAGATCTCATAAACCTTCAGGCCTTTTCCTCTTGCGTTTCGTTCTCTTGTCGTACGACATCCAACATATGCGTATTTCATGTAGGTTCCTCCTTTTGCGTTAAATGTATTTTTTTTAACGATCTTGATACTATGATTATATGAAATATGAATGTCAATTTGAAATTCAGATAACGACTATAAGAGTCATTCCATAATGGAATGAGATATAAGCTTTTTGCCAGACGCAAACGCAGGAGACAGCGTTCACTGTCTCCTGCGTTGTTCATCGGATAAACCGGATCAGTCCAGACTGTTCACATGGTAGTACTCTTCCACCATAGACACAAAATCCATGATCTGCTGGCTCTTGAAGCATTTCTCAGAGAGCATCAGCCAGACCTTCCGGGTGACAGGCTGCTCCTGTTCATCGTATACGGGTATCTTCTGCACCTGCTCAGAGCTTAACCGCCATTTATCTCCGAATATAAAGGTAATTCCAAGATTATTTTCCACCATTCCAATGGCAATGTCCGCATAGGGGACACGGTACGCTTCATGGGGAAGGCTGCCGAAATGGTATTTCCACCACTGGTTCACGAGCATTTCCACCATGGGATTCAGGTAGGACTTGATCAGTGGCTGCTGCCCGATCTCATTCTCTTTCATATTTACAGGTGTCACCACATAAAGATTTTCCTGAAACAGGCAGACTTTTTCACCGAGGTACGGGTAATCCCCGCAGATCACAGCCATATCTACCGTACCATCAATCAGCTGCTGCATCAAAATATCGCTGGAATTGGGAACGGTGATGATCTGAAGACTGTCATATTTTTCTTTATATGCCTTAAAAAGTGCAGGCATGTGAAGGCGTGCGAACGAGTTGGGGACACCGATGCGAAGAAGTTCCTTGTGCTCGCCCTTTATTGCGAGGTGATCCCGGATCTCCTGAAGAAAATCAAGGATAATATTGGCTTTTTTTACAAGATAACGGCCTTCTTCTGTGAAGGTAACGCCCTGGCTGCTGCGCTTCACGATCTCCACATTCCACTCGGCTTCAATGGATTTCAGTCTTTTGGTCATCGCAGACTGCGTCATATAAAGAGCATCCGCCGCCTTGGTAATGCTGCGTTTTTCTGCCAGGACAGCTAGGATCTTCCAATCAATATCTTTCATATCTTATCTGCCTTTCATGGAAAATTCTCCTTCGATGTAGGCGATAAACTCTTCCAGAACCTTACTGATCCGTTTATTTTTGGAATAGATGAACCAGGTATTTCGGATCACGCTGCTTCCGTCCTTATGTTTCAGCGGGGTCAGGCAGAGATCATAAGTATTCTCGAAATTATCCGGCAGAAAACAGATCGTATATCCAAGCCCCCTGTGGATCAGCTGCCAGGCTACATCGATATAGCCCACTACCATACTTCCCGGGCATTCTGTCTGAAACCAGTCCTTCCACCATCCGTCAAGAAGCTCTCTTGTGCGGTCATTGGTCTTGTATCCGATCCGCTGCATGGAGGGAAGTTTCTCAAAATCTACAGGGTCTTTTGTTACCAGATAGGCTTCGTTTCGCCCGATCAAGGTACGGTTTACCGCGCCCTCGTAATCGCCCCGGATAAATCCCACATCAATGGAATCCTCCAGCATTTTACGGAAAAGGATGTTACTCTGCTCATTGACAATATTGAATTCCACATTTGGATGCTTCTGCTTATACTGTACAAGAACATCGGTCAAAGTATACTTGCTGTATGTATAAGAGCTTCCAATTGTGATCACACCTTCGGAATTCTCTTGGTATTCTTTTAGCTTTTCCTTCGTTTTCCGGAGAAATTCCAGATATTTGCCTGCCTGTTCGCCGAGAAACGCTCCTTCTTCTGTAAACTCCAGACCCTTTGGTGTCCGGTTTACGATCGTTACCTGAAATTCCGATTCCATATGCTGCAGCCTTTTGGTAAGGGATGGCTGTGTCATATAGAGAAGGTTGGCTACCTTGGTCATATTGGGATTTTTGTACAGTTCATAAAGGATTTCCCAGTCTGAATCTTTCATAAACATTCTCCTTTGTTGTTTTCTTACAGCTCATAGGGATAAAAAGCCCTGACATACTGCTATTTTAGCATAAATCTCTGTATTTCTCAACGCATGGAAAATGTCATCGCCCAGTTCGCCCAGTTTCAACTATTTTTCAGGCTGCGGATCGTATCAAGAAGATAATCTGTAAACTCAGCTGCGCTTGCATCTTTGGTTTCTGTTGTGACAACCAGCTTTTTCTCTGTAACGGTGCAGATCTCAAGAGCTTTTTCAAGAAGCGCGTTTCTGTCAGCATAGCCGATATGGATTAGCATCTGGCCTACGGCACGGATCAGGCTGCATGGATTTGCATACTCGCCTCTTCCATGGCTCATCAGGTATGGAGCGGTTCCGTGGATTGCCTCAAACAGTGCATACTGGTTTCCGATATTGGAGGAGCAGGCTGTTCCAAGTCCTCCTGCGTGTTCTGCTGCAACATCTGTTACAATATCTCCGTAGAGGTTTGGAAGAACGATAACCTCTATGCCTTCATTAAAGGAAGGATCCAGCATTTTTGCACACATGGCATCTACAAGACGTTCCTGGATCTCAATCTCCGGATATTCTTCTCCTACTTTTCTTACTGCTTTGATAAAGTTTCCGTCAACAAGCTTGACAATGTTTGCCTTTGTAACGATAGTTACATTTTTCTTTCCGTTCTTTCTTGCAAACTCAAAGGCTGCACGTGCGATACGCTCACTGCCCTGCATGGTCTGTACCTTAAAATCTACGGCAAGATCTTCGTCTACCTGGATACCCTTGTTTCCCCAGAGATATTCTCCCTCGATATTCTCACGGAAGAAGGTCCAGTCGATATTTTTTTCCGGGATACTGATCGGGCGTACTGCAGCAAAAAGCTCCAGGTTTCTTCTTAAAAGGCTGTTGACGCTCACAAGGTTCGGAAGGCCGTCTCCTGCACGCGGAGTTGTCATCGGTCCTTTGAGAAGTACGTTACATTTCTTTACCTCTTCCAGAACCTCTGCCGGAAGGCTTTCCAGCCTGGCTACACGGTTCTCAATCGTCAGTCCTTCGATCTCACGGATCTCGATCCTGCCGGATGCTACTTCCTCAGGAACCAGCTCTTTTAATACACGAATACCCTGCTTCATGAGAATCGGGCCTACACCGTCTCCCGGGAGGATTCCTACTACGATCTTATCCAGTGCCCCGAAATCGGTAGGTGTGGAAGATTTCTTCATATTTTCAATTCGTGTTTCCTCTCCACGGATCAGTTCTCCAAATTTCTCCTGTGCGGTTTTGATATTTTCTGCTTTCATAATAAAAAGCTCCTCTCTTTATTTATCCTGTGCTGCCAGCTGTTTTTTGAGATAGCGGAGCTGACCGCCACTTAATACGACTTCTACTTCATTATCGGAAAGATCCAGTTTTACCTGGAAGGAAAATCCCTTTGTCTTATCTGTAACCTCTACCCTTCTTGTCGGGATCTGATCCAGAAGGTTGTTGATCTCAAGCTCATCCTCCTGGTCGATCCTATCGTATACAGACGGATCTTCGAATAACATCGGAATAATACCGTGGTTTACCAGATTTCCTTTGTGGATTCTGGCGATGCTTTTTGCGATGACACATTTTACGCCAAGATACATCGGGTTGATAGCTGCATGCTCTCTGGAAGAACCCTGTCCGTAGTTCTCACCGCCGATGATAATGCTCTTGCCCATGCTTCTGGCACGCTCGGAGAAATCCGGGGCATAGCGGTGATAGCAATATTTGCTCATCAGAGGAATGTTGGAACGCATGCTGGAAAATTCTGCGCTTGCAGGTGTGATATCATCTGTGGAAATGTTGTCTCCGCCTTTTAAGCTGACCGGTACACAGAGATGCTGCTGCGGTTCATCCGGTACGGGAAGAAATTTGATATTCGGTCCTTTTACCAGCTCGACTTTTTTCGCCTCTTCTTTTGGAAGCGGCTTGATGATCATGGAATCGTTGACAATGTATTCTTCCGGCTCATGGATCTCGGAGAGCTTCTTAACATCGTCTCCGAGAATCTCTTCTGCGGATGCGAAGGTTCCTTTGATAGCAGTTGCTGCTGCACTTTCCGGGCTGACCAGGTAGATCTTTGCATTTGGGTTTCCTGCGCGGCCTTTGAAGTTACGGTTGGAGGTACGGACTGCGATTCCTTCGGTTGCAGGAGTCTGTCCGATGGCACAGCACGGTCCGCAGGCGATTTCCAGGATACGGACACCGGCATCAACAAGCATGTCCAGATATCCATCACGAAGAAGCTCTTTGTATGTCTGTCTGGAAGCAATTCCGCAGGTACAGCTTACGTTTTCATTTACCTGCCTGCCCTGGAAAACAAGAGCTGCCTTTGCAACATCTGCGTAGCTTGTGTTGGTGCAGCTTCCGATGAACACCTGCTGTACCGGTTTGCGTTCCACATCTTTTAACAAAATGACATTGTCCGGCTGGTGAGGACATGAAACAAGAGGCTCCAGCTCGCTTAAATTGATCTCAATGCGGTCATCATATTTGGCATCCGCATCAGGAAGAAGCTCTGTATATGCCTCTTCTCTTCCCTGTGCTTTCAGGAATTTATGTACCTGTTCGTCTGCCGGGAAAATGGAGGTTGTTGCGCCAAGCTCTGCACCCATATTTGTGATGGTGGCACGCTGCGGAACTTCCAGGGCGGCAGCACCCGGGCCTGTATATTCATATACATTTCCAAGACCGCCTTTGATAGAAACTCTGCGGAGCATTTCCAGGATCACTTCTTTTGCGTTTACACCTGGTTTCAGCTCTCCGGTAAGATATACCTGGACTACACGTGGCATTTTCAGTCTCATCGGAACACCGGTCATGGCTGTTGCCACATCCATTCCGCCTACACCGATGCAGAGCATTCCGATGGAGCCACCGTGAGGAGTGTGGCTGTCACCGCCCATGCTGATCTTTCCCGGAGCTCCGAATCTTGCCACGTGTACAGTATGGCAGATTCCGTTTCCGGGTCTGGATACATGGACACCGAATTTCTTTGCTGCGGACTGGAGATAAATGTGGTCGTCCGGTGTTTTGTGGTCAACATAGAGAAGATTGTGGTCCAGATAGCTGACACTGCATTCTGTGCGGATACGGTCAAGGCCAATGGCCTCAAATGCCAGGTAGGTCATAACAGCATTGATGTCATGCGTCAGTGTCTGGTCTACCTTGATAAAAACTTCTTCTCCCGGAACCATGCTTCCGGATACATAATGGGATTCAATGATTTTTCTTGTTAATGACTTTCCCAAGTGGATTCCCTCCTTGTTTGTCTGCGTCTGGCTGAACGCTTTGGTTTCTTTTTATGACTTCATTATAGCTGGCAGTTACAGGAAAATAAAATTGCTTCTCGCAATGCTGATATTCCTTTTTTTCATAGCCTTATTTATCCTGCGCTTCCATATAACGGATCATTCCCATGGCAGCAATTTTGGCACCTTCCACTGCATGGACTACCGTTTTGGAGCCAGTCGTTACGTCACCGGCTGCAAACACACCGGGTTTTGTAGTCATTCCGTTTTCATCCACGATCAGAAGACCTCTCTCAGATCCTTCCAGACCTACGGTGGTACGGATCAGTTTTCTTCTTGGCCCCTGGCTGATGGAAATAATGGTAGAATCTGCTTCTACCTGTTCTTCCTTTTCTTCGTAACCGATCGCCTTTCCGTTTTCATCCAGAATGGAATTACTGAATACCGGCCCTTTTTCTGTGATCCGGCGGATCTCCTTTCCAAATACAAATTCTGCGCCGTCCAGTTTGGCATAGGATATCTCATGGGAGCTTGCCGCTGCCCTGGTTCCTCTTGCATAAAGAGTGACATGCCTTGCTCCGTTACGCAGGGCTGTTCTTGCCACATCCATGGCTGCATTTCCCATACCAATAACCGCTACGTTTTCTCCCAGCTGATAGCCGGACGGATTCGCGAGATAATCAATACCGAACTGCACATTGCCCAGACATTCTCCATGAATGCCTAAATTTCTTGCTTTCCATACACCGGTTCCAACAAAGATGCCGGCATAACCATCCCGGAGCAGATCATCAATCTTTAACACTGCACCGATCGTCGTATTGGGGCGGATCTTTACGCCCATCTCCAGAAGCCGTTTCTGATAGCGGTCAAGAATACTTTTTGGCAGACGGAATTCCGGGATTCCATACTGCATGATCCCTCCGATCTTGTCCTTCCATTCAAAGATCGTCACATCGTAGCCTGCTTTTGCAAGAATAAAAGAGGCAGTGATTCCAGCAGGACCTGCTCCGATCACTGCCACTTTTTTTCCTTTTTTCCGGACTTTTGGAATTTCCATGCGATCCAGATAGGTGTCAGAAATATAGTTTTCGATGCTGGAAAAATGTACCGGTGTACCTTTACGTCCAAGCACACAGCTTCCGGCGCACTGCTGCTCGTGATTACAGACAATGGAACAGATCACAGACATTGGGTTGTTTTCAAACAGTTCCTTTCCTGCCTCCATGACCTGATTTTCCTTGAACATCTGGATAATGTGCGGAATCGGAGTATGCACCGGACATCCCTTCTGGCACATTGGTTTTTTGCAGTTGAGGCAGCGGTTTGCCTCATCAATGATATGTAAGCCCATTTTGGTTCCCTCCTGTTTTTTTCATGATAACCCGCGGAAGGACCTCTCCAGTCTCCTTCATCTGGCGGATGGTATCTTCCTCTGCCCGGATCTTTTTTCTGGCGCGCTCCATCACACCTTCCACTTCTTCCGGTTTCAGTACCAGAACGCCATTGCAGTCTGCAACAATGATATCTCCCGGGCAGACCATGACACCGCCACACATAACCGGAACATTCAGTTCCCCGAGAGCTTCTTTTCCCGCGCTTCCCGGAGTGACTGCCCTGGCATAGATCGGCATTCCAGCTTCACGGCAGCCCTCCAGATCGCGGAAGGCTCCGTCGATCACAACCCCTTCTACGCCTTTCATTGCCGCGCAGATGCTTCTGTGATCTCCCCAGTAGGAACCCTGGCAGTAGCCCTTTCCTGCAATGACCATCACTTCGCCTTTTTTGATCTTTAAGATTCCGTCAGGAACCAGACCGCTGATCCCGATAGGTGTTTTCACTGTATAGGCAGGACCTACGATTTTTTTGTCTGTGACCATCTGGCGGATATGGTAATCCATGGTCTGATATTTACCGGCTCCCACACCGTCACATAATTCTGAGGTGGAAAACTGACGCAGTTCTTCCACCAGCTGACCGATTGTTTTATTCATGATTCTCTGCTCCTTTTTTTCTTAATCATACTCCTAAAAAAAGCAGCAGGGACATTCTCTTACAGAATGTCCCTATTCATTCAGTCTATGGCATTATTGTCCGATTTCCACGTTCTGGCGGATGTATGCAACTCTTCCGTTCTCCTTATCACCTTTGTCATCTCTAATAACATTTGTTGATGAGATTACATCGCTTTCACATATGTTATTCAATACATCAAATATTAAAATATAAGTGCGGTTTTTTGGGATTTATGCACAAAAAAAGAGAGGCCGGGTGGTCTCTCTTTTCCAGCTTCGTCCAGCACATATCCGTACAGGATTGATCCGTATCTCCACGATCTGCTCATTCCTAGCATCCTGGAGAAGCTTTGCCACCCGGAAGCGGTTTGTATCATAATACTTGGCGATTTCTGATTGTGTTTTTCCCTGGTTATAATATAAATCTGCCATTTCTGCCAGCATATTGCAGCGTTCCTGTTCTGGCAGATGTTCGCTATCCATAATTAAAAGCACTCTTTTTTGTATGTGATTCTTTATGTACCGGAATTATTTTACATGATTTTTCTGTACATGGCAATGTGAAAAATCCGCACAGCAAAAAAGGCCTGTTGCCAGACAGACCCTTTTGCTCTAAAGGAAAATTATGGAATTATTGACTTTATTTACACAAATGTACTGTTTTTTATTTGCGGTTCCTGTTGTAATTGATCAGGCATCCGGCTTTTACGATCTTTTTCTCGTCCTCTGTCATATCTGCGATATAAAGGGACAGTTCGCGGATCTCGTCTCCGATCACATAGGCTTTGATGCCTTTGAGATCACCATCCAGTGCCTCACGGATTCCGGGAACATAGATGTAGTCGCCTACTGCAAATTCCGGCTCACCCTCCATCTGGAACGGGATCATACCCCAGTTCATAACATTAGAGCGGTAACGTTTGGTTGCGTACTCTTTTGTGATATTGGCAAGTCCGCCGATGACTCTCTGGCAGGAAGCAGCCTGCTCTCTGGCAGATCCGTCTCCTGGTTTTACCGCATAGATCATGCTTCCGATCTCCGTTTCAGATGGCACTACCTTTGCCTGTCCCGGAAGTTCTTTGATCTTTGCAAAAATCTTCTCAAGCTCAGGCTCTGCCACAAAGAGGTCTTCTCCGGCAACTCTTGCTTTTTCCAGCTTGTCCACCTCTTTGGAGCGTCCTACATATTCCGGGTCACGTCTGGACAGGGTAAACTCTGCAAGTCCAAGAGGATTGGAACGGAAGGAGGAGGTCTCTCCGGATGGGATCAGCTCGTCCGTTGTTGTTACAGGATCAAGAATTCTGGAGCATACCTTCAGAAGGATGTTGTCGGTAAGCGGGCTCATCTTTGGCCAGTCCTTAATATTCGGGCCATAGACAAGTTCTTTCTTTTCATCACCTTTCTGGTAGCCGTTGTAAACTCTCTTCTTATAAACCGTATCGTCATAGGTATATTCCGGCACATCACCCCAGCAGTCCAGAGTTTCTGCTGATGTAAGGATACCACCGTTTGCAGCAGTTGCAGCGATGGAACGTGCATCCATAAGTGCTACCGCTGACATCTGTCCGTTTCCTGGTTTACTTCCTTCTCTGTTCGGGAAGTTTCTGGTTGTATGGCGGATACTCAGGCCATCGTTGCACGGAGTGTCACCGGCACCAAAACATGGTCCGCAGAATGCGGTACGGATAACTGCGCCAGCGTCCATAAGGTCTGCGATATAGCCCTGTCTTGTAAGGTTGATAAATACAGGCTGGGAAGACGGATATACGGAAAGGCTGAATTCTCCGTCACCTGTGTTTTTGCCTTTCAGTGCATGTGCAGCCTCTACTACGTTTGTATAGTTACCACCTGCACAGCCTGCGATAACTGCCTGCTGCACCTGAAGTCCTCTGTCTGTGATCTTGTCCACCAGATGGAATGGTGCTTTGCCTTGGGCAACTTTTGCCGCTTCCTCCTCAACGCTTTGGAGGATGTCTTTCAGGTTTGCATTCAGCTCATCGATCTCATAGGTGTTGCTTGGATGGAACGGAAGTGCGATCATTGGTTTTACTGTACTTAAATCTACGTAAACCACGCCGTCGTAGTAGGCAATCTTTGCCGGATTCAGCTCTTTGTAATCATCCCCACGGCCATGAACGGTCAGAAATTCTCTGGTATCTTCATCGGTTCTCCAGATAGAAGAAAGGCAGGTTGTCTCTGTTGTCATAACATCGATACCGTTTCGGAAGTCTGTCTTCATGGAAGAAACACCTGGTCCGACGAACTCCATAACTTTGTTCTTTACATATCCGTTCTTGAATACCGCACCGATGATCGCAAGTGCGATATCCTGCGGTCCTACCCATGGATTTGGCTTGCCGTCCAGGTAGATCGCGATCACTTCCGGACATGAAACATCGTAGGTATCACAGAGAAGCTGTTTTACCAGCTCACCGCCACCTTCGCCGATCGCCATGGTTCCAAGTGCACCATAACGGGTGTGGGAGTCAGAGCCAAGGATCATTTTTCCACAGCCTGCAAAATTTTCTCTCATGTACTGATGGATAACTGCAATATGTGGTGGTACATAGATTCCGCCATATTTTTTTGCAGCGGAAAGGCCGAACATGTGATCGTCCTCATTGATGGTTCCGCCTACCGCACAGAGAGAATTGTGGCAGTTGGTAAGAACGTACGGGATCGGAAATTTCTCCATCCCCGATGCCTTTGCCGTCTGGATGATTCCTACGAATGTGATATCATGGGAAGCCATTGCATCGAACTTCAGCTTCAGGCTGTCCATGCTTCCGGATGTGTTATGTGCTTCCATGATCCCGTAAGCCATCGTTCCTTTTCTGGCTCTTGTTTTCTCAGCTTTTTCTCCGGTGAGTGCCTCCACTTTGGCCGCTTCTGCTTCTGGTACGAGTTCTGTTCCATTTACCAGGTACGCGCCGCCATCATATAACTTTACCATAATGTATTCGCTCCTTTTGATTTATTCACGACAGTTCTTCTTCGTGATTTCATTGTATCGCATCCGGAGCGTTCTGCCTAATTGCCAAAATGAATGCTGTTATAACTTTTTTGTAAGGTTTCCGTATTGTAAGGATGCTTTTAATTCCAGAGTGCTATAAACAGGTTCAGGTAACCGGCAAAGCTCAGCCATACCAGGTAGGGAAGCATCAGGTAGGCAGCGTTTTCTGATAATTTCCCGAATTCCCAAAGACAGCTATATACAAGGCCCCACAGAAGAACCAGCCAGAGAAATGCAAAACGGTACCAGCCTGCCCCGAAAAAGAAAAACGGCCACAGGAAATTTACAGCAAGCTGGATCCTGTACAGTGTGAGAGCTTTCTGTCTTTCCCTGCTTCCCGGTCTGGATGCGATCAGGAAGGAAGCTATTCCCATCATGATAAAAAGAATTGTCCAGACAACAGGGAAGAGCCAGCCGGGTGGTGACAGCAGTGGCTTGTTAAGCTTTGCAAATACTTTCATTCCATTTCTGGTAAAAAAACCGGAAACTGCACCTGTTGCCAGAGGCACTGCAATACAGGTAATGAGCTTTCTCGTATCTTTTTTCAAAAAATCCCCCTCCTATCTCTGATATAATCTCTCGGAATCTCTAAGCCAGTAAATATAAGGCTTTCAGATTCCATTTTT
>CAVIGE010000002.1:0-96504 GCA_963642325.1 Prevotella sp. CAG:279 | reverse complement strand
GATATGTCTATACACACTAAAAAAACAACTCCCTAGTACAGCGAATATTAAGTAATCGCCACATTGACTTGTCTGATTTTTCATCTGCTGCGTTGTCGTCAATCGCCGTAGCCACCGCTACGCCTCATTCCTCCGCCTTGCATATGAGAAAATCATTCTGCGCCAATATAGCAGATACTTAATTTACGCTGTACTAGCCATTTCCATTTTGATGGCAGGGAGTTGTTTCTCACCACACGGGCAGGTCCTCCATCCATTACTTATCACTTTTCACAGTTGAAGCAGGGGACTTACCTGATTCGGTTAAATATTTCAGAAGCTCCTGTATGATATCCTTCTCTCTTAACGGTTTGGTCAGATGTGCATTCATGCCGGCATCAAGGCTGCGCTGAACGTCATCAATAAAAGCATTGGCTGTCATGGCAAAAACCGGGATCTTACTCTTTAATTTCTGGCGGATGATCCTGGTCGCTTCCAGTCCATCCATAACAGGCATCATAACATCCATGAATATGACGTCATAGGCATCCGGTTTTTCAGTGATCTCGTCAACCGCTAGTCTGCCATTTTCCACCCACGTACTCTTCATTCCATGCTGTTCCAGTAAAAATGAGGCGATTTCAGCATTCAGATCGTTATCTTCCACCAGAAGTACACTTATCCCATCAAACCGGATACTGCTGTAGTCTATCTGCTTTGTATCTTCATGTTCTTCCAGGTCAACCTCCACAGGAATCCGGAATATCACCTTTGTCCCTTCTCCCAGGACGGAATGCAGTTCCACGCTGCCTCCCAGAAGCTCGACCAGACTTTTCGAGATGGCAAGTCCAAGCCCCGTTCCCTGATACTGTGTTCTGGCCTGTGACAGCTCCTGTGTAAACGGTTCAAATGCACGTTTCTGAAATTCTTCACTCATACCGATACCAGTATCCTCGCACACAAATTCAAACCAGGCCGTCTTACCATCGAAAGAAAGCTCCCTGCCATAGACATTCACCGTTCCTCCCCTGCGGTTATACTTGACGGCATTACTTGTAAAATTCATAAAAATCCGTTTCATATATACCGGGCTTCCGATCAGATAGTTATGTTCAATCTCCTGCGTACTCTGATGCATGAAATGAACACCCATTTCCTGCGCCTGCATTTCCGCAACAACGTGCACCTCATCCAGGATCTGCTTCAGGGAAAATGGCTCATACTTCAAAGTAAGCTCTCCGGATTCCAGCTTATTCATATCCAGCACATCATTCACCAGGGAAAGCAGGTGATCCGTAGAGGTCCAGATCTTGTTCCGGCATTCCTTAAGCTTCTTCGGATCATCCATATAATGATTTGCGATCTGTACCATACCCCGGATACCATTGATGGGTGTCCGGATATCATGGCTCATGCGCCGCAGGAAATCTGTCTTTGTGGCATTGGCTTTTTCTGCCTCCTGCGCTGTTTCGATCAGACGATTCTGATACTCCAGTTCCTGCCTTTTTTCCTGTGTGATCTCATTCGATACAAACAAGACCTCTTCTGCTCTTTTCTCACTGTCTCTTTTCTTTACAATAAAATGGCCTCTGTACCAGTGTTCACCCGGTCCTTTATACTCAAGCGCAATGGAATCCTTATCCTTCAGACGCTCCTTAAGCGTTTCCGGATTTACAAAAGCCCGTACCATTTCCATCATCTCCGGTATAACCGTAACGGACAAGGTATCCTCCCTGATATCGTCCAGATTTCCGCTCAACCCGGAAATATTCCCTATCATATCTGGTGCCACAAGCATTTCATAGGCTTTTGTATTCAGGTTTTCCAGAAAAATCGTGTCATACATGGTGGCGATCGCGCCCATGATCTCCGCATTTTTTGTAGCCACATCCAGAGCCTTCTGAAGTACTTTTTTCTGTTCTTCCTGCTTCTTTACAATATCGTCAATTTTTCTGGAACCCATGACCACCTTAAATCCATCCTGTGATTCCACACGGACAAGCCTCGATTCCATATGGGAATAGCCCATAAAATTGGGCTTTACCCTGTACTGCACAGACATCTGACGCTGATCCTTAAAGTATTCCATCAGATTTTTTCTGTCCATTACTTTAAGAAGCTCCTTGCCATCTTCGGATTCTATATAATTCCTGCAAAAATCCTCCGCCCTTGCCGAGTAACAGTATTGTTTTCCCTGGATTCTGTCAGAAAGCTGTGAATCAGCCTCCTTCACCACCTGCAGCGTATCCTCAGAAAGGTCGCACAGATACACATCCTCATAATCATCTGTCAATGCAGTCAGGAGCATATTCTTTTCCGCCATGCGCTTAAAATTATCCTGTAATGCCCTCTGGTAATTTAATTCTTTCTGCTTGCTTTCATCGATCACATTGACAGCATAAAGAACCTTGTCAACATGTCCCCGCGCATTTCTGTTCTTAACAATAAAACGGCCCATATGCCAGTGTCCACTGGTGGTTCTGTACTCCTTTACAATGGTAGTTTCGTATTCCATTCTCTCCGGCAGCGTCTGAAGATCAAGAAATTCACGCATGATATCCCGGTCTTCTTCTGCCACAATATACTTCAGCCCTGTTTTTATCATATGGGAGGCACGTCCTGTTTTAGGTATAAGCTCCGGCAGGACATCGCCGCCATTGACCTCTTCATAGGTATCATCTTCCAGATAGATCACATAAATTGCCCAATAAATCGTGGATATGGCAGATATGATCTCGGAACTTTTCGTTACCCTGGCAAGTGCTTCTTCCGCCCGCGAAAGTGCATTCTCCAGGGATTCTTTCTGTTCATACTCCCATTTCCGTATTGCAGTAATATCACGGTTTGCGATCACTACCTCTGTGACATCGCCATTTTCGTCTGTATTCTGCGGCACAATAACTGACATTGTCCACTTTCCATCCGGCCTTTGAAAAATAAATGTCAGGGACTCCTTCTTCTTCAGTCTTCCGGCCACTGTAGACATATCAATAAATTCCAGATATTCTTTTCTGTACTCTTCCGTGACATATCTTTCAACCTGTTCTTTTTGTCTGCCCTTATCAAACACACCATAATATTGACGCTGTGCATTTCCTGCCTGGGATTTCAGCACCTCGATCAATCCTTTGGACAGATCAACCGTCGCAATGTACGAATAAGCAAGACTTAACTCATTGTTAAATGGTGATTTTTTCATGAAATCATACCTTCTTCTTTACATACTTAAGCTTTCGGCGAAATTCTCTCCTGTCAGTACAAAGCATTTTTTATTTCTTCCCGAATATCCGGTTCAAAGTCCGTACAAGGGCTGCCATATCGATCGGCTTCGCGATATGTCCGTTCATGCCGGCTTCAAATGATTTTTTTCTGTCCTCGTCAAAAGCATTGGCTGTCATGGCAACGATCGGAATATTCGCTTTTTTATTGTTTTTCAGGGTACGGATTTCCCTTGTAGCTGTATAACCGTCCATCTTTGGCATCTGGATATCCATAAAGAGCAAATCATATCGATCTTCCGGAGCACGATCCATGACATTGACCGCCTCAATGCCATCCTCCGCTGTGTCAACCTCGATCCCGATATCCTCCAGGATGATCGTAGCAATTTCTCTGTTCAGATCATTATCTTCCACCAGAAGTATCCGTTTTCCTCTGTAATCGCATTTTGGCTTCGGTGCTTTTTCGGTCTCTGTGGCATTCATACTCTGTCTGGTCAGTACTTCCCTTAATTCAGACATGAAGAGCGGTTTTGATACAAAGGCTGTAACGCCGGCCGCTCTTGCCTCTTCCTCAAAGTCCGACCACTCATAAGCTGTCAGTACAATGATCGGGACTTCATCCCCTATTACCTTTCGTATCTGACGGACTGTTTCGATCCCATTCATATCCGGCATCAGATAGTCAATAATATAGGCCTTATATCCATCCTTGATCTCTTCTGCTTCTTTTGCGCGGATGACCGCTTCTCTTCCGGAGGTTGACCAGTCCGGACGCATTTCAATGCTGCGCAGCATCTTGCTGACACTCTGGCAGGTGTTCACATCATCATCCACAACCAGTGCCCTGGCGCCCTTAAGTTCCTCGATTGGCATATAATGTACCGCATTCTCTGCCAGTTTAAAATCAACAGTAACCACAAATTCCGTGCCCTTGCCCAGTTCACTTTCCACTGTAATGGTACCATTCATCAGATCCACAATGTTCTTCGTGATCGACATTCCAAGACCGGTCCCCTGGATGCCGCTGACGGTAGAAGACCGTTCTCTTGTAAATGCATCAAATACATGCTCTGTAAATTCCGGCGACATTCCCATACCGTTATCCCGGATAAGAAATTCATAGGTTGTATATCCCTTTATGCTGCAGGGCTTCTCCGTCACGCGGATCACAATACTGCCACCGAATCCGGTATATTTGATAGCATTGCTGACGATATTCAATAAAACCTGATCCAGTCTCAGTTTATCTGTCACGACATCTTCATTTACGACATCCAGGGAATCAATATACAGATTCTGCTGCTTCGCCGCCATCTGCCCCTGGATGATCGTGCGGAGATCGTGCAGGATATCCGGAATATGTACGATATTTTCCTCCAGCTTTACGGTTCCGCTTTCGATCCGGCTCATATCAAGGATCTCGTTGATCAATCCTAAAAGGTGCGTGCTGGATGTATGGATCTTTCCCAGATACTCCTGCACCTGTTCATGATTCTCAATTCGGGTCTGTGCCAGTGCCGTAAATCCTATAATGGCATTCATCGGCGTGCGGATATCATGTGACATATTATTGAGGAACGTGGTTTTGGCACGGCTTGCGTGCCTTGCCATCAGAAGCGCATCCCTTAAGGCATTCTCCTGGCTGACCTGTTTTTCCACGATATCATGCACATTCCGGAAACCAAGCACAAGATAGTCCCTTCCACCATCTGCCGTGAATTTGGCGGAATTCAGCTGCCAGTGTTCCCTCTCTCCTTTAAAGATCCTGTCATAATTCAGGGAATGGATTCCTTTATCAGGAGTCCCTGCAAGCATGTTTTCAAGCCTTGCATGTTCCCTGAACTCTTCCCTGTCTTCTTCCACCACAAAATGATCAATGTATGCGTAAATGGCTTCTTCATATTTTTCATAAACCAGCGTTTTCTTATAGATCACCTCAGTGCTGCTGCTTTTGTCATCCTTGAATACCGTCCACAAGCCCGTCTCACAGTCTACCAGATAAAGTGCCGTGTATTCACTTCCCAGCGCGTTGATGACCTGCAGCTGTTTTTTCATTTCATTCTGAAATGTTTCTTCCTTCTCTCTCTGTTTCTTTTCTTCCTCAAGATGCTCTTGTATGATCGCTTCTATGTTCTGGAATCCGGCGATCACATAATCAGGCTTACTCATTTTGCTGATGTTAAACTGATAATTGATCACTTTACCATCTACCACCATACGGTAATTACCGCTGTACTCATCCTGCCCTGCAAATACCTCCCTGAGATTGTCGCAGCTTAAAGCCTTCTTTAACATAGCCTGGTCATCCGGATGCACTGCTTCCGCGATCCATCCATTCACAAAGCCTTCGTAGGGAAAACTCTGGTTCATTACAGAATCGATGCGGTTATCACGGTATTCATCTTCAAATTTTATTACCTTTGCAGTTCTCCTGTTAAGGTCCACCAGGTATACATTCCTGAAATTCCGCGAAAGATTCTGGGCAATCGCCAGCTGCTCCATGGCATAGGTTTTCTGCTCATTGATATCACGCACAGACATCAGTACATGTGTTGTCGTTCCATCATCCCTCCGCGTCTTTACGATAAATTTGCAGTTATACCATTTCCCACTGATGGCCTGCAGTTCCGTCTGTATAAACTGCTTTCCCTTAAGACGGTCGCTCAGAGTTGTAAAATCAATAAACTCCTCCACATTGTGTCTGTCATTCTGAAAAACATTTTTACTCAGCAGCAGTTCTTTCAGCTGCTCTGTTGTTCCGGCCTTACCTTTCTTTACAAACTGATTGTCCGGCCCCGACACCAGCTCATAAGTCATATGCTCCAGATCGATATCTGCAATTTCCTTGTACAGTGAGCCGATCGCCGAGAGCTTATCATAGCTGTCCTGAAGCTTGATCAGTGTCTCCTCCAGACGTTTCTGATTTTCCTGCTCCCTGCGGACCTGTTCACCGACCGGCAGGATACCAAGTACAGCCTTAAAGCTTTTTTCATCGGAATACAGCCTCACTGCCTTAATGGAAAAGTATTCATTCATAGCCTGGGTGTAGATCGTACGATGGCGGAGTTCAAAGCTGTCCTGAACGGAAAGTATCTGCATCAGCCCGTCCGGGAGCAGCTTTTCCAGATAATCCGGCGCAGATTCTTTTATAACAACATGCTCATAGAAATACCGCATTCTCGCAGAATACGAGTTTTTCAGCTTCTGGGACAAAGCCTTTTCTGCCATGGCCGAGTGGCTGAAAGGACTGCACTTGACCATTTCCATTGTATCCTTCCTGAGATCACACAAGAATACAACTGAATAATCAAGACACAGCGCATCCAGCAGTGTACTTTTCCGGATTTCCTCTTCCCTTTCCGTCCCTGGATCTGACAACGGCTCCATAAGCTGCTCGTACAGCCCTTTCCTGGCATCTCCCATTATACAGAAGCAATAGCCCTGCTGTCCGGCTGGTATGACATTCAGATGAAGACAGGTTCCTGACTCCTCTGAAAACTCCTCAAACTCTGTCTTCTCATTCTGCCATGCAGCCCGGTAATAAATAGAAAGCCATTTGGGATTTCCCTTCGGATATATTTCTGAAAAACGATGTCCCATGATACGTTCTTTCGGAAGATGTCCCAGCTCTGCCACCGCATCGTTGCAATAAGCGTATATCCAGTCACATGGTTCACCGTCTTCATCCAGTTCCACTTTTATGATACAGAAGCCCTTTTCGCTGTTGTCCATCATTCTCAGAAAAAAACAATTTGTCAGTTCCTGTACGCTTTCAGAAGCTCCACATTTTCTTTTCGGCTCTCCCCCCTTTGTTTTTATTTCATTCGTTTCCCATTCCTCTTGCATATCAATTCCTCTTTTCCACACTTTTACAGATATTTCTGCACAACCTGAAACAGCTTCCTGATATCTACAGGCTTTGCAACGTGGTCATTCATTCCGGCATCCAGTGCTTTTTGTTTATCCTCTATATAGGCATTTGCCGTCAGCGCGATGATCGGTACCTTCTTTGCATCCTTTCTGTCAAGTCTCCGTATCGCTTTTGCAGCTTCATAGCCGTTCATTTCCGGCATCATGATATCCATTAAAATAAAATCAAAGCTTCCCTCTTCTGAAGCCTTATAGGCCTCAACTGCCTGACGGCCATTTTCTGCGATCACAGCCTCCATTCCTGCATCCTCCAGCATAAACTGCAGGATTTCGGCATTTAGTGTATTATCTTCTGCCGCAAGGACTCTTAATCCTCGCAGGTTTTTCATCTGCACAGCTGTTGTTTCTTCCGAACGCTCCTGATAGTCTGTGTCTATTTCAAAGGTCAGAACCCAGATAAATTTTGTTCCCCTATCTAACTGGCTTTCAATGCGGATATTTCCACCCATGGTATCCACCAGCTTCTTTACTATGGAAAGTCCAAGGCCTGTACCCTTCAGTTCTCCATGTTTATCCTGATTTTCCTGAGAAAATGCTTCAAAGGCATGCTTCTGAAACTCTTCACTCATCCCGATTCCCGTATCTTCTACCTTAAATTCACAGGCAACCGTCTTCTCTGTCTGTTTCAGTATCCTTGCGGTCACTTCCACCCTGCCACCCGGTTTGTTATATTTGATGGCATTTCCAATGATATTCATAAAAATCTGCCGCAGGTGAAGCGGACTTGTAAACACACGGGGCGGATCAAAGCACTCCAGACCGGAAGTATCCAGCCTGATCCCCTGTTCACTTGCCCTGGCTTCCAGTATGTCCTTACAGTTATCAATGATCTCCCTCAGATAAACCGATTCCTTTACAAGATACACTTGTCCGGATTCCAGTTTGCTCATATTCAGTACATCATTGATCAGCGACAGCAGATATTCCGAAGCCATATGGATCTTCCGATGATATTTACGTACCATATCCGGATCCTCCACGAACCGGTCTGAAATATCCAGAAGACCAATGATCCCATTCATCGGTGTACGGATATCATGGCTCATCCGTGTAAGGAAATCACTCCTCGCCTCATTGGCCAGCCGCAGCTCTTCGTTCTTAATCCGCATCCTGTGGACATAATAAATCCCAAAACACAACAGAGCCAGAGCGACCGACAATACCGAAACGATCACCACCGTCTGGATCGGATAGGTCTGGATAAAAAGAGCAACCGATATCTGATCTGTATGAACACTGCCGGCATCAAGGTAGTTCGTCTTTTCCACATCGGTCAGGCTGCTTAAATACTCATTAAACAGCCGCAGCAGCTGCATATCACATTTTTTTGACAAGGCAATACAAATATCCTGCGTTTCTCCGGTAAGCAGCGTTACATTCAGGGAAGCGTACGCGTCATGTGTATAATATTCCAGAATGGAACGGTCCCCGATCGCCACATCCACCTCTCCTGTTCTTACAGCACGGAGACATTCTCTTGAATTGTCATACAGCCTGATCTCACGATAGGCGGAGGTATCAACCAGAGATTCTGCCCCCTTTACCAGTGCCACTGATTCCCTCTTTGTATCTGACTCCCGGTAAGCAAGCAGGAAATTGGATTCCATGATCTTCTCACTGGTGATAAATCCAATGGAAGTACAGTACTCTGATGTAAACGGTATTCCGATCAGCATATCATAATCCGACTGCGACAGCAGGTTTTCCGCTTCCTCACGGTTCTGGCAGAAGGTGTATTCCACCTCGATATTACTTTTGGCTGCAAAATTATCTATAATGGAAACCTGCATGCCAACCGCCTGTCCGTCCTTCTGGAACACATATGGTCCATCATGGTCCACACACAGCACACGCAGCGTGCCTACAGATTTCAGGAAGTCCCTCTGGCTGTCTGCAAGCGCAAATTCCAGATTGGTACTGCTGAAATATTTTTCAAACAGCTCACTCTGAAAATTCGGCTGTGCCTGATCCAGCTTGGCGATGGCCTCATCCATCTCGTCCATCAGGGCTGTATTTTCTTTTGCTGCTGCAAAATAATAAGGGCGGGGAGCAAATCGCTTCACGATCCGTGTGCCTTTAACAGGAGAAAGTGAAACACCCGAGATCACATCCACTTCTCCATTTTTCAAAGCTTCAGTGAGTGCCTCGTCACTTTCATAATAGCAAAGCCTGTACTCTGCCTTCTGTGCCTCAAGATATTCCTGTATCTCCTTATTTCTGTTTTCCGCTTCCTCCAGCAGTCCCACACGCAGCGGATTCTGCAAAAATATATTTCCATCCCCAAGACAGCTGGTATTTAATGCTAAAAGAGTGGTATATACTGAGCCATAGCTTAATTTCGGATATGCAAACTGCCCTTTGGCAGAATCGATTTTCAGTAAAGGTCCTAAGAGATCGACTTTTCCAGCCAGAAGATCACGAGTGGCTTCCTCAAGTGCCTCTCCTTCCTCTTCTGCCTCATACCGTACATATTCCAGTTTCCATCCGGTAAATTCAGACAGTTTTTCCAGATATTCATAATTATAGCCGGTCAGACTGCCATTTTCCTGGTATTCGCTGACCCCCTCCTGTACAGGAAAAGCAACACGGATCGTCAGTTGCTCTTTTGCCTCTCCGGCAAAGGCAGAAACCGGAAACAGCATACTCATACAGCAGAGCACAAGTGCCATACATAGTGCTCCCATATATTTTTTTATTTTGTCTGTCATCGCTCCTGTCTTTCCATCCATCTGGCTCATTTCCTTCTGTTTCATTTATTTTTGTAAACCAGAAAAATCCGGTCACAATTCGCACTCCCGCATCAAACGTGCATGCTCCGACAGACAGTGCTTTATCGCCCTTGTCATCTCCCTGTTATTAATGGGCTTTGCAATATGAAGATCGATCCCTGCCATTCTGCTGCTTATAACATCCTCCGCAAAGGCATTCGCCGACATCGCTATGATCGGAATCCTTCCGGCATCTGTCCTGTCCAGCAGCCGGATTTTTCTGGCCGCATCCCATCCATTCATCTTCGGCATCATGATATCCATAACGATCACATCATAATATCCCTCTGCCGAGTTCGAAAACATGGCAACCGCTTCTGCCCCGTCACGGGCACATTCTACCTCAAGGCCATTATCTTCCAGGATAAATTTTGCGATTTCCATATTCAGCTCATTATCCTCAGCAACAAGCACTCTCAGACCTGCAATGGATATGCTTTCGAAGTCCACAGCCTCACGGATCACATCTGAATACCCTATTTCAAACGGGATCCTGATAAACACGGTAGTTCCAACCTTCTTTTCACTTTGGATCTCAATCGTCCCGTGCAGACGGTCTGCCATTTTCTTTGCCAGGGCAAGCCCAAGGCCGGTTCCTGCATACTGTGTCCTGCTCGTTTTATTTTCCTGCGAAAACATATCAAATGCATGACTGACAAATTCTTTGCTCATTCCGATCCCGTAATCCCTGCAGCAAAACTCAAATATGACATGTCTCTCATCGATTTCTTCTTCCCTTGTCCAGACCTCTACCCTGCTTCCGCTTTTTGAAAATTTGATGGCATTATCCACGACAATCTCCAGTATCCTGTTCGTATAGACCGGATTCCCGATCAGATACTGATGCTCATAAGAGGTTTTTTCCCAGACCGGCACATATTCTATATGCTTCTCTGCTGCTTTCCTTTCTGAGACCTCCATCCCGGTTTTCAGCATAAAAGCAACATCAAAATTCATGAAAGGGACATCCTCTTCGTCTGCTTCCAGTTTATTCATATCAAGCACATCATTTATCAGCGACAGCAGGTATTTGGATGTCTCCTTCACTTTATTTAAACAGTATCTCTGGATCCTTGGATTCTCCGGTTCATGCTCTGCCAGGTCGATCATTCCAAGGATTCCATTCATAGGCGTGCGGATATCATGACTCATATTCGATAAAAATCTGCTCTTTTCAGCAGCCTCAATCCTTGCCTTCTCGGCATTTAACTTCAGATATTGCTCTTTTTTCTTGATCTCGCTGATTTCCCTGATAATACACAGAACATGTGTCACATTGCCCTCTTCATCTCTTTTTTTGACAACAAAACACATCCTGCTCCAGTTTCCATCTTTTAACCGGTACTCAAATTCTGTTGTATCTCCTTCACCGATCCGGCTGGCAAGTGTGGACATATCTGTAAATCTCAAAAAATCCTCCTGATATTCCGCTGCAACTCTCTTCTCACACATCAGCCTGGCATTATCCGATGGTCTGCCTGTCCTGTTTCCCTCCGGTGTATGGAATTCTTCCAGTCCTGTGATCTCTTCATAATAATCCGCCCTGATATCTATCCTTGAAATATATTGATAGATCTTTCCTATTGCTGTGATAATTTCACGCTGAAGTTCTGAAATATGCGCAGCCTCCCGGAGTTCATCCCTGGATCTTCTCACTGCGGTAAAAGCTTCTGCCAGCTGTTTCTGCCGTTCATATTCCTTCGCCCGA
The DNA here is from genome assembly GCA_963642325.1 of Prevotella sp. CAG:279. Taxonomy (GTDB): domain Bacteria; phylum Bacillota; class Clostridia; order Lachnospirales; family Lachnospiraceae; genus Blautia_A. The sequence goes on along the minus strand of CAVIGE010000002.1, from coordinate 84,898 downwards.
TCCCCGGCAGGGACAGTTTCCTTCTTAAATATCCAAAGTGAAAGATTGTCATCTTCTCTGTGTAGAGAATATGGTTTAATCTGTAATCCGACAAAGCTCCCATCCTTTTTGCGATAGGAAAAATGCAGAGTTCCACTCCTTTGCAGACCTTTGTAAATTTCTGTATAATCCAGTACATGATCAATGATCCCATGGCATTCTTCTGCCACAAATCCATCCCGGTAAGTATGCATTGCTTCTGAATATTTTCCGTCTTTTTTCTTCACGATCTCACGGAAATAGTCCGGACCGATAATATCATGGAAGCAATCCGTTTCTCTGTCAAGCACATAGACTCCCAGAAATTCAGGCGCAAGGTTTTCCAATAACCATTCTGCATCCGGCTTTTCCGGCACAGGCTGTCTCACAGCAGGGATTTTATCATTTTTTTCTTTCTGTAGCTCATGCATGCAATAGCTTTTGTTGCTCTTTTCCAACCCGCACCCTCCCTTGTCCAACGTAAATTCTTTCTTGTACGCTTCAGCATCTCCGCATGTCCTGCATCCAATGATGTGTATCCTCTGAAATAATGTACACGGAATTTATCTTTTGCTTTATCATGTAAAAGTTTATTAATTTCAGTATAAACTTTTTGCTCCTTAAAGTCCACCTTTTATCGCAATTACTACGTAAAAAGGTAGTGGATTGCTACTGTTCGGGAGTTTGACAGTTTGATATTAAAGAAATCCCTCACATGCCACATAAATCCTGCTTTTTTACGTCAAATTTTAGAAAAATAGAAAAAAAGCCCCGAAAACCTTATAATCACTCTGAAACATAGTGTTTATAAGGCTCTCAGGGCCTTTAAATACTTAAATTTAAATGGAAAATTAATCTTTACAGATTACATTCCCATCTGCTTTGCAACTTCCTCAGCAAAGTTCTCTTCCTTCTTCTCAAGACCATCGCCTGTCTCGTAGCGAACGAAGCCTTTAATCTGAATCTTGGCACCGTTCTCTTTTGCTACCTGCTCTACATATTTTGCAACGGACTGTTTTCCATCCTCTGCTTTAACATATGTCTGGTCAAGAAGGCAGATTTCCTTAAGCTCTTTCTTGATACGTCCTGTAATCATTCCCTCGATAACCTTAGCCGGCTTCTGGGACTCCTTCGGATCGTTCTGGATCTGTGCCATAAGGATCTCTTTCTCATGCTCGATGTACTCAGCACTTACCTCTTTGTCGCTTGTGTACTGCGGTTTCAGAGCTGCGATCTGCATAGCTACATTCTTAGCCATCTCTTTCACTGCATCGTTGACAACATCTGTCTCAACGTCCACAAGAACACCGATCTTTCCGCCCATATGAGTGTAGGAAGCGATGAATCCGTTCTCCTCCTCAACCTGAGCAAATCTACGGATGTTCATGTTCTCACCGATCACTGCGATCTGAGCTGCAAGAGCCTCTTTTACAGTCTTAGTTGTATCAAGTGCCCATGCTTCAGCAAGGAAAGCCTCGATATCAGCTGCTGTTGTGTTAAGTGCCTGTGCTGCAACATCTGCAACATAGCCCTGGAACTTCTCGTTCTTTGCAACGAAATCTGTCTCAGCATTAACCTCAACAACGACTGCTTTCTTGCCATCCTCTGTTACCAGAGTCTTGCAAAGTCCCTCTGCTGCGATACGGCTTGCTTTCTTCTGTGCAGTAGCAAGACCCTTCTCACGCAGAAACTCAACTGCTTTATCCATGTCGCCCTCTGTAGCTGTAAGAGCTTTCTTACAGTCCATCATTCCGGCACCAGTCATCTCTCTTAACTCTTTTACCTGTGCTGCTGTAATAGCCATTGTTCGTTTCCTCCTGAAATATTCTGTTTATACGAATTATTCCTCTGTAGCTGCAAACTCCTCAGATTCAGCCTCGATCTCGCCGTCTGTCTCAGCAGTTCCCTGCTTAGCCTCGATAACAGCGTCAGCCATCTTGGAAACAATGAGTTTTACTGCACGGATAGCATCGTCATTTCCCGGGATCACATAGTCAAGCTCTTCCGGATCACAGTTTGTATCGCAGATACCGATAAGCGGGATTCCCAGTGTATGAGCCTCCTGTACGCAGATTCTCTCTTTCTTAGGATCTACGATAAAGATAGCGTCCGGGATTCTCTTCATCTCTTTGATTCCGCCAAGGTTCTTCTGAAGCTTAGCAAGCTCTTTGCGGAGCTCGATAACTTCTTTCTTAGGAAGTACGTCGAATGTTCCGTCAGCTTCCATAGTCTCGATCTCTTTCAGTCTTGCGATACGGCTCTGGATTGTCTTGAAGTTTGTAAGCATACCACCAAGCCATCTCTCATTTACATAGAACTCTCCACAACGCTCTGCCTCTGTACGGATGGCATCCTGAGCCTGTTTCTTAGTTCCTACGAAAAGGATGTGTCCACCGTTGGCAACGATATCTGCTACTGCGTTGTAAGCATCGTCAACCATTCCTACAGACTGCTGAAGATCGATGATATAGATACCATTTCTCTCTGTGTAGATGTACGGAGCCATTTTAGGGTTCCATCTTCTTGTCTGATGTCCGAAATGAACACCTGCTTCTAAAAGCTGTTTCATTGAAATAACGCTCATGTCTTTTCTCCTTTTTGGTTAAATTCTTCCGCACAGGTCGCCTTCTCTCTGGACCCATCCTCACACCGTAGGGCACCATCCTTACAGAATCGCCGTGCGTGCTTATTTTTGCAACTTCTGAAGTATATCATAAAAAATCCCCTTATGTAAAGGGGATTTTTCCAAATTTTTTCGGTTTTTCAGTGCTTTCCGGAGGATTTCAGAAGTTCCAGTTCTTTTTCGGTGAGAGAACGGTATTTTCCAGCTGGAAGGTCCACTGGAAGTGCCAGCGGACCCATGGAAAGTCTTTTCAGATAAATCACTTTTTTTCCGAGGGCTTCCATCATACGCTTCACCTGATGGAACTTTCCTTCATGGATCGTGAGGCGGATCTCAGAGCTTAAATCCGATGCATAAAGGATCTCCAGCCTGGCCGGACGCGTGAGGGCTTTTTCCCCGATATCCACTCCTTCCGCCAGTTTCGCAGCATCTTCTTCTGTCACTTTTCCGGATACCTTTGCATAGTAGGTCTTATCCACGTGTTTTTTCGGAGAAAGAAGCTCGTGTGCCAGCGGTCCGTCATCTGTGATCAGAAGAAATCCTTCTGTATCTTTGTCCAGACGTCCTACCGGAAAAAGCCCCTTTCTTCTGTCTTTCTCTTCGATATAATCAAGAACCGTCTTATCCCTGGCATCCTCAGTCGCGCTGACACAGCCTGCCGGTTTGTTAAAAATGTAATATACATATTCCGGCACAGCCAGGATCTCCTGCCCGTTCATTACCACCGTATCTTCTTCCGTTATTTTCAGTTCCGGTTTTTTTACAGGTTTTCCATTAACCTGAACCTGACCTTTCTGTATATATTTCTTCACTTCACTTCGTGTTCCAACTCCTGAATCTGCCAGAAATTTATCCAGCCGGACTGGTTTTCCCATTTAATAGCTTACCTCCCATTCTTTCACATGGGCTGACTTTGCGTCTGTTTTGATAAAATCCGGGATCTCGCCGGTAAATGTCATGTAAAGTCCCGAATCCCCACCAGTTTTTTCCTGTCCTTTTAAAATCACTTCCACTGTTACATCTGCATTCCAGACGCTCCAGTTATTCACCAGCTGTGATGGTCGGATACATGCTTTCAGGGCTTTTAACTGTTCCTGTTTGTCATAACGTACTTTATATCCGTTTTCCGTCTCTTCAAAATCCGCAGTCAGTCTTGAAGAATTCTCTTCATTCTCACCGTCAGCATCATCGGTACTAAAATAATAGACATCGACACACGCAACAGACAGCTCGTCCATGGAAAGAGGATATCCTGTTTCCTCCAAAATTGCAAGTGTTCTCTTATATGACGGATAGATCTGAACAGAAGCTGCCACGTTTTCTCCTCCCTCTGCAGCCGGGAGCTTCATGGTGCCCTGCTCCACATAGCCCTCTGAAGGGATTCCTCTATATTCAAGCATCAGCATTGCACATGGCTGGTCTTTTACGGTCTCACCTGTACTTTCCATAACATCTTTCTGCAATGCTTCCAGCAGTGCCTGCCTCTTCTTTTCATTTTCTTCAAATAACGTATGGGTATCTCCATCACAGAATATACCTGTGATTTCTTTCAGATACTTATTATCAATCTGGAAAAGCGAATATTTTTCTTCCTTCCACGATTTCTCATCATATAAATTTTCCATAAGATTCTGCGCCTGCTCAGTGGATACCGTATAACTCCTGCAGGAGCTGATTCCCAGCTTATTTATATACCGAACATAAATCTGCCGTCCTGATCTTTCACCTTTTTTATTTTGAAGCTCTATGTCTTTCAGGCTGTTATACAGAGCCTTGCTCTTCAGTATCTGCTGATCATTCAGGTCTGAGACATAAGTACTGTTATACCGGATCCTGTAGGTTCCGTTTTCATTTTTTTCCACCTTGCAAAGCTGTTCTGAATAGCACAGATTACTCGCATTTACAATGACTCCCTGCAATTTATCATAAGACGGAAAATAACTGTCATAGCCCAGAAGATCCATCTTGAAAGTCAGTGCACAAACAGCCACGAGGCCTCCAAATACCAGAAGCCTGATTTTCCTTTGGAAAAAGCTGTGGAAGTCCATGGTATAGACTACTTCCATGATTCCGTGCACCAGTACGGTTCCCAGTATCATTCCAAAGATCCACCATACCGTCTTTGAGGAATCCTCCGGGATCATATAAAAGATCATGCCGATACCCAGACCGGATGGTACTGTGACCAGTACACTCAAAATCGGTTCCATCCTGGAATATACCAGGGCTTTTCCTGTATTTTCAGATTTTCGTCTGCAAAATGCCATCCAGGATGCCAGTACCAGAATCGCCACTGCCGCGATCAGGATTACCAGCTGTTTCCCATATGCGCCACCCGTATATGCATTTATAAAGCTCAGGATCAACGTAAATGGCGAACCATAATTTTTCAGGATGGACAGAATTCCGTAATCCAAATCGTACCAGGTACGAAAGAAAAAATGTCCGCCAAGCTGTAGAAGAATCGCCAGCGCAATACTGTAAAGAGACAGTCCTGCCCATGCAAGTGCTCCCATCAGGATGGTGCCGGTACACACGATCACCAGTACGGTTGCAAAATATACCAGAAAATAGATCAGAAGATGGACCAGCAATAACATCAGTGCCTTTTTCATCATGGCAAGGCTATAATATCCTCTTGTCGCTCCGATGCATACTGCCACAAATTCCATGATTGCATAAGGAACCAGGTAATAGATCACTGCCAGAAATATCCTGTGGAAAAAAAGTGCACTTCTTTTTACCGGAAGGCTGTGATAGAAATCCACTTTTCTGGATGAATACAGGTACCAGAATCCGCTCACTGCCGAAAAAAATGCCGTCACTGCCGCCGCAATCGCTCCCATAGTGAGAAATTCATTACTCCACATACCGGAATACAGGTAGTTAAACTGTTCCTGAGTGTAACCACGTTCGTTCCATTTTCCGACGATCATAAGCTCTGCCACAGGAAAGACAAGAAGAAAGGCGATCATGGCAAATGCCGGAATCCATCTCTGTCCTTTCGAGGATGTTTTCATATATTCACTAGAATAAATTTTTGACTTCATAGCCTGCCACCTCCGTTTCGCTGATAAAGATCTCCTCAAGAGTCAGAGGGAGTACCTCGCAGAACAGCGGATTTTTTTCCTGAACTTTTTTCAGGATCTCACTTCTGGTTCCCCTCACTGTCAGAAGCAGCAGAGAACCCTGATGTTCTGTTTTCAGAACGTTCAGCTCTTTTTTCACTTCCTCTTCCTTTTTTCTGTCTGTAAGTACACACTGGATCTTATGAATATGGAATTTCATATCTTCCAGATCTCTGGAAAGAAGTATCCCACCCTGATGAAGAAGCCCGATATGGTCGCAGATATCCTCCAGCTCACGAAGATTGTGGGAAGCGATCACCGGTGTAAATTCCCGGCTCATGATCTCCGATGCAAAAAGACTTTTTACTGCCTGGCGCATTACCGGGTCCAGTCCGTCGAAGGTTTCATCACAGTACATATATTTCGTTCCCGCACTGATCCCCAGTATTACCAGAAGCTGTTTCTTCATCCCCTTGGAAAACGTACAGATCTTTCTTTTTTTATCCAGATGAAACTGTTTTACCAGTTTCTCAAACCGCTCTTTGGAAAATCCGGGATAAATACATTGATAATACTCTGCCATATCCACTGCTGTATAATTCGCTGGAATATAGGCATCATCCGGTATATAAAAAAACTGTTCCTTTATTTTCTCATTCTCAAAAACCGGCTGGTCATCCAGAAGCACTTCTCCACTGTCCTGCCGGATGATCCCGGCCAGGATACGCAGCAGTGTACTCTTTCCTGCTCCATTGGAGCCGATGAGTCCAAAGACTTCACGTTCACCGATATCCATGCTTATCTGACTTACTGCCTGCACTTTTCCAAATGCCTTGCTGCAGTTTTTTATTTCAATCATTGTCTCCCTCCTTGTAGCATTCTCTGATCAAATGTATGATTTCTTCTTCTTTTATACCGAGGGTTCTGCACTTCTGCGCTGTCTCTTTCAGCTCATGCAGGGTTTCCTCCGTTCCAATCCGCCGTATCTCGCTGCTGCCTGTAACAAAACTGCCCTTTCCCTTCACCGGATAGATCAGTCCCTGCTGCTCCAGTTCCATATAAGCACGTTGAATGGTATTGGGATTGATCGCCAATTCCATAGCGAGCTGGCGGACAGATGGCATTCTGGAATCCGGCTCCACTGCACCTGACAGGATCAGCATTCGGAATTTCTCTACGATCTGTTCATAGATCGGCCGCCTGTCCTGGTAATCCAAGAATAACATATGGCACTCCTTTCTCTGTAATATGTGTATTAAGTGTATTAATCTTTTCAATACACTTATGGTAGCATGTATCCATGCAGACAACAATAGGTTTCTTCTTAAATAAATATAAAAAATATATAAAAAAGAAGTTCCCGGCAGGCGTATAGCTACCCAGCCAGGAACCTCTTCCATATTTTTTATTTCACCGGTTTCCTCTGCTCCGCAAATATCTCTTCGCAGATCACACGGCCCGGTATCCACGTTTCTCACCTCTGCGTGCAAAATACTGATATCCTGCGATCATCGCTACTGCCAGAATACCATAGATCATAAGCAGAATCCCGGCTCCGTTTTTCTTCACCAGGATTCCGGCATATTCTCCGAATATCAAAATCCAGATATTTGCTCCCATATGAAGAAATACACTGATCCATTTATTTCCGCCCATTTCCAGAAACCATGCAAAGGCCACTCCCAGAATAAATGTATAAATTGCCTGTGGGATGTTTCCATGATAGATCCCGAAAAATACAGCCGAGATCAGGGTAGAAGCCAGAACAGAAAAGTGATCCCGAAGTCTCAGATAAACCAGCCAGCGGAAAATCATCTCCTCTGCTACAGGAGCAATGATACCCATCCAGAAAATCATCATAAAAAGGCTTTTCCCTGAAATGATCCTGGACATGGTATCTCTGTATGTGGTGGACTGGATCCAGTTCTGCAAAATCGCTATCAGAACATTGGCATACTGGGCAAGGCCTGCTCCTGCTGCCAGAAGAAGCAGCATTTCCGGAATCGTTATTCTCTGTTCTTCTATCGATGTCAGACCGCCGATCACCCTTCCCACACGGTCTTTTCTGTAAAAATGCAGGGCAGGAGGCATCACCAGTACTCCTGCAATCCCTGTAAGCGCAAGTATACAGCTATAGTATGAATCCCTTGCATTCCCACTATGTCCCATCAGCCATAAAAGTACTGCACTCCCCAGAAGCTGGGAGATCAGGTAATGAAGTCCTACAGGATAAATTTCCCTCCACACCATATGAAAAATATTCTGTCTGCGCAGAGGGGTCAATCGAAAAAATTCAGAAGTTCATCTGCCGAAGCCACGATCTGGATCGGCTGGGCTTTCTCAAGCTCTTCCCTGCTTCCATAACCATAAGATACTGCCACGCACTCGATACCGCATTTTCTCGCACCCAGAATATCGTGCTCCCTGTCTCCCACCATGATCACCTGATCCCGGTGTTCAGAAAGGTTCATCCGTTCCAGTGCTTCCTCAATGACCTGGGATTTTGTCACCTTCGGTCCGTTCAGATCCGTTCCTGCGATCACTTCAAAATATCGGGTAAGATTAAAATGATCCATGATCTGCGTTACATAATATGTCGGTTTCGCTGATGCAACTGCAAGACGGTATCCTCTGTTTTTCAGTTCCCTGAGTGCCTCTTCCACACCTGGATAAACCGTATTTTCAAACATCCCTTTATCTGAATAACGTTCTCTGTAATACCCCACGGCCTTCTCTGCAGTTTCCCTGTCAAATCCGGCATATTTCATAAACTGTTCCAGAAGCGGCGGTCCTACAAAAACCTTCAATGCATCCAGATCCGGTGCGGAAACACCAAGCTTTTCAAGTGCGTACTGTACAGATTTTGTAATTCCCTCACCGGATTCTGTAAGAGTACCGTCAAGGTCAAAAAATATTGCTTTATACATAAGCTTTCCTCCTGTGCAAAAATCAGTAAGTATGCCTATTGTATCACTGTTCGTCTTTTAAGTCCATGGTTTCATGATACAGTTTGCCCGAATCCATGGACAGAAGAAGCTCTGCTTTTTTTATGTGGGATATACCTTTTGGAATCTCGGCGACCAGTTTTTGTTCCTCCCAGTACCAGACAACCTCTTTTTCGTTGATGCGCAGGGAAAATATCTGCAACGGAGTTATAAAGGCTTTTTTTCTGATCGTCAGACGGATATGGGAATCCTGTATCTCCACAAGAAACTCCGGTAATTTCTCATTTTCCGTATTTTTATCTGTGGCTGCCGATGAAACAGCTTTCTCATTTGTCCTGTAATAAGAAAGAGCCAGCTTCTGCTGTTTCCTGGTGTCGGGTGAACTCTCAGGTTTCTCTGATATTTCAGGAGCTGGTGAGGGCGTTTTTGTTTTTTCAGGCTTTCTGGCAGGAACGGATGAAGGCCTTGCAGAAATTCCGGGTGTTGCTGTCTGCATATCTGAATCCACACTGTAATCCATTCCGTTGTTTCCTGTGGTCACACTATTTGCTTCACCTTCTGCCCCGCTTATCTGAAAACTGCCTTCTGCTGCATTATCGCTTTCACTCCAGTCACCTCTTTCGGCATTTCCGGAATCTGCATCCCTGTCAAGGCTCATGCTCTCACCATTGTCATTCCCGCCACGGCTTTTCGTCTCTGTCTGTTCTTCTTTCCACCGGGTACGATCCTGCCAGTTATTATCCATCGACCAGTTGTCTTCTTCTATCGTTTCCTGAACAGAATTCTCTCCTGAATTTCCACTTTCACCGAAATCTTCATAATTTCCCGAAACCTCCTCATTATCCGTCTGGCTTTCGTTTCCACTGTCAACACTGTCCCAGTTATCCGGGAGCTGCCCAGTTCCTTCTCCAATATCCATGTCAAATCCACCGGTGTCAAAACTGCCAGATTCATCAGAGCCATACGCCAGATGAAAATCTCCTGTCTGCCATACACAGACCGCCATACATAAGATGCTTCCACATACATTTTTCAGAATGTATTTAAGATGACTTCTTTTCATTTTTCTTCGCACTCTCATTGATTTCCTCCCACAACAGCAGGTTTCTGCTTTTTCCCTCCTCCAGCAATTTTTTCTGCTCCATTTTCTGATAATCCTTCCACAGCTTTTCACTGGCCTCCTTCTGACCTTTCCTGAGCAGAAACATTCCATACTCTCCATATCCGTCCCGGAATTCCTCATCATAGAGAAGCAGATTTTCATAATACAGAGCAGCCCGCTCCGGTTCCTCCAAAAGTTCTGCATTCCATGCAAGCAGCAGTGCAATGCGCCGCTGTTCCTGTTTCCCCTGATAAATCCTGCCCAGTTTCTGAAGTTTCTTCTCCGCAGTCTGAAAAAGCTTCTTCCTGGATGCAGAAGCCTTCGCATCCGGCTGGAGTTTCTCCGCCTGATAATACAGCTCTGTCACCTCCCGGACTGCCTCGGAAAATTCTGCCGTTTTCATAAAGCCTGCCGTCCAAACCAGTGCAGCCACCAGGATTGCTGCTCCCATGCCTTCCAGAAATCGTTTCTGCCAGGTAACTGTCCGATATCTTTTACCCAGCTTTTCAAGAATTTTCCTGACAGAAGTCATGTCCTGATATCTGTATTTTTCCTGTTTCCTTGTGCAGCGAAACAGAAACCAGAAAAATTCCGGATAAAGAATGAGCAGCATCGTATTTTTTCCACATAAGACCCGAAGTGTTTTTCCCAGGGCATAGACATCACTTGCCGGACAGAGCCGGCCCTGATACTGCTCTGGTGCCGCATATCCTCTCGTTCCCTCACAGATTCTTCCCCCGTTTCCATAATCCGGCATGGCACTTCCCATGTCTACCAGATATAGATGTCCGCTTTCAGAAAGCATCAGATTATCCGGTTTCAGATCACCGTAGCACACAGCCGGTTTTCTGCCATGAAGATATTCCAGTACCTTCGCTATCTCGCTTCCAAACCGTAAAGTATCCTCTATGGAAAAATCCCCTCCGTCTTTAAGAATTTCTCCAAGTGACTGGCCCTGGATATATTCCATGATCAGATAACAAAATTCTTTCTCCTCCACATAATCTACGATCTTCGGTATGGCAGGATGCTCCAGATGCCGCATCAGCTTCGCCTCCCGTTTTCTGACAACGGAAATTTCCTTCACTGCGCGAAAGATGCCAAGTTCCATATCTCTGGCAAGATAAATGCTCCCTCCTCCGCCCTGACCAATTCGTTCCATCACACAATAACGTTCTTTCAGAACTGTTCCGATCAGACAGATCACCTTCCTCCTGTTTAAAATTGATAAATACAATAAATGGGATAAATTCCGGGGAATCCCGGCTTTTGATGAATCAGATTTGGTATATCATAGCACATGATGTTCTTTTTGAAAAGTATTTTTTGCACAGAAATCATGTATTTTCATGGTTTCTGTGCAAAATAAGCCGATGATCACATACGATCCGGTGCTGAGAAGCCAAGAAGATCGATGCTGGTCTCAAGCACTCTTCTTGTAAGCTTGAGAAGCTGAAGAAAAGACTCCCTCTGTGCCTGATCCTCCTCACTTAAGATCTTGGTCTCGTGATAGAAGCTGTTGAATGCGTTGGATACCTCATAAATATACGCACATATCTTATGCGGTGCTTTCTCCTCAAAAGCATTCTCGATCATTGCCGAAAAACCGGAAAGCTGAAGCATCAGATTCTTCTCGCTGGCATTCACTGCCGGAAGTATCCTGCCTGCGCTCAGATCCCCGCCCTCCTGCACATAACGGTTCAGGATAGATTTGATACGTACAATTGTATAAAGGATATACGGGCCGGTATTTCCCTCAAAGGATGTAAAGCGGTCAATGTCAAAGATGTAATCCTTGGTAGCCTGATTGGAAAGATCTCCGTACTTGATTGCAGAAAGGCCCACGATCCTGGCTGTATCTCTGGCATCCTTATCCTTAACACTGCGGTTCTCCACGATCTTGTGGTACATTTCCTCATTAATATCTGCGATCAGGTTCTCGAGACGCATAACGCCGCCTTCTCTTGTCTTAAACGGCTTGCCGTCTTTTCCGTTCATGGTACCGAAGCCAAGGAAGGAAAGCCTGGTCTCTGGTTTCACAAGGCCTGTTTTCCTTGCACAGCGGAATACCTGGATAAAGTGGAGCTCCTGACGTTTATCTACAACATAGAGGATCTCATCCGGCTGGAAAAGCTTCATACGCTCTACAATGGTCGCAAGGTCTGTTGTTGTATAGAGGGATGCCCCATCCGATTTCAGGAGCATGCACGGTGGAATTTCCTTGGTATCGCTCTCCTCTTTTACATCTACAACAAGTGCACCCTGATTCTCGTATGCAAAACCACGCTTCTTCATATCCTCTACCATATCCGGAATGTAAGGCTGTGCATCGGATTCTTTTTTCCAGAGGTCAAAATCCACATTCAGATTGGTATAATTACGCTTCAGGTCTGTTACAGATACATTCATGATATGGTTCCAGAGAGCCATGTATCCCGGCTTGCCCTGCTGAAGAAGGTGAGTTGCCTCAAGTGCCTCATTGCGGTAATCCTCGTCTTCTTTGGACTTGCCGCTGGCACATGGATAGATCTCCTCCAGCTCACCGATGGTAAACGGTGCTTCCTTCGGATATTCTCCGTTAAAGCTGTCATCAAAATATACAAGCTCCGGTTTCCTGTGCTTCAGCTCTGTGATGATAAGTCCCATCTGAAGCCCCCAGTCTCCAAGATGCACGTCACCGATCACCTTATGTCCTACAAAACGACCAATACGCTTGATGCTCTCACCGATGATGGCAGAACGAAGATGCCCTACATGAAGAGGTTTCGCTACGTTTGGTCCGCCATAGTCAATAATAATGGTCTTAGGATTCTTGGCAGTCTCAACGGAAAGCTTCTCATCCTCTGCCATCTTGTTCATATATTCAGCTACAAACTCAGGCTTCACATCCAGATTGATAAATCCAGGCTTTACAACCTCTGCCCTGGAAAAGATCTGGCTGTCTGTAAGCTGTGCAACAACATCATCTGCGATCATAAAGGGGGCTTTATGATATGTCTTGGCCCCGGCCATGGCTCCGTTACACTGATATTCGCATAAGTCAGGTCTGTTGGAAACAGTAACTTTTCCATAGGACGGATCATAGCCTGCTTTTTCAAATGCTGCGGAAAGTTCCTCCGCCATCTGCTCCATAATCTTCTTCATGTTTCAAACTCCTCGTATCTTTGTTTCTATAATTTTTATAATGTAACCTTTCTTGAGCATGCAACTGCGAGTGCGCCGTAACCGATATGGCAGGCAACACTTAAAGAAAGGGGATCCATATGTATCTCCTGTCCCGGGAACACCTCCTGGATCTCTTTCTTAAATTCCTCTGCCTCCTCCAGATTTCCGGTATAAGCAGCCTGAAGGCACATCTCACCTCTTGCCGCGTATTCCTGGAAACGGGTCTCCCAGTCCTTCTTCATAGCCTTCAGCATGGCACGCTTCGCCTGCTTCTTACCACGGACCTTTGCATAGGCATCCAGCTTCTCTCCCTGGATCTGCAGTACCGGCTTCAGGTTAAGGACCGTTCCGATCGCAGCTGCCGCCGGTGTGATCCTTCCACCCTTTTTCAGATATTTCAGCGTATCCAGCGTGATATAAATACTGGAATCAAATTTCTGTTCTGTGAGGATCTGCCTGATCTGTGCTGCACTTTTACCTGCCTCTGCCAGCATCCTTGCATCCATTACAGACTGTCTCTGTGTTACAGAAATCCTCTGGTTATCTACTACCTGTACCCGTCCATTATAATCAGTGGCAAGTCCCATGGCTGTAGAACAGGATGCGCTCAAGCCACTTGACATCGGAATGTGGACGATCTCTTCATAATCTTTAAGCAGCTTGTCCCAGAGATCACAGAGATCCGCCGGGCTCGGCTGAGATGTGGAGATCGGTTCATCCTTCTTCAGCTTCTCATAGAATTCTTCCTGTGTGAGAGTTACTCCTTCAAGGTACATCTTTTCGTTAATATAAAACGGCATCGGAATCACATAAACTCCCAGTTCCTCTGCCTGAGACTGTGTAATTCCGCTGTTGCTGTCTGTCACAATGGCTATTCTGCCCATTATCTCTTTCCTCCTGGTCTGTTATCTATAGCAGTTCAAAGAATTAATCCACCAGGCTCTGGTGGGCTAATTCTTTGAACTGCTGTAAAAAAGCCGTAATGTCAGTGTAACATATTTTTTCCCATATCACAATTGGAAATTTTCCACGATGAACACGATAACAGCTCCATAAAAACAGCTGCCGTACAATTCTTCCGTACAGCAGCTGCATGTTATTGATTCCGGATATCTTTATCCAAAGAACCTTATTCCATCTCTCTTACGATCTTACGTACAGGGAGTACAAATGTCGGAGATACCGAAAGCTCATCCAGACCCATCTCAACAAATCTCTCTGTCAGTGTCGTATCTGCACCAAGCTCACCGCAGATGCCTGCCCAGATGCCTTCTTTATGTGCGTTGTCCACAACCATCTGGATCATCCGGAGTACTGCCTCATGATGAGAATCGTAGATATTGTCCAGCTTCGCATTCTGACGGTCGATCGCCAGTGTATACTGAGTCAGATCGTTCGTTCCGATGCTGAAGAAATCCACTTCCTTTGCAAGAAGGTCACTGATCATAACAGCGGCAGGAGTCTCGATCATAATGCCCTGCTCTACATCATCACGGAACGGGATTCCCTGCTCCTTAAGCTCGGCTTTTACCTCAGCTACGATAGCCTTGATCTGTTTCACCTCTGTCACGGAAATGATCATCGGATACATAATGGAAATATTTCCGAACATGCTTGCACGGAAAAGTGCTCTCAGCTGTGTCTTGAATACTTCCGGACGGTCCAGGCAGATACGGATCGCACGGTATCCCATAGCCGGGTTCTCCTCATGTGCCATATTGAAATAGTCGATCTGTTTGTCAGCTCCGATATCCAGAGTACGGATGATCACTTTCTTTCCGGCCATGTTCTGTGCTACAGTCTTGTAAACCTGGAACTGTTCTTCCTCAGTCGGATAATCCTCTTTCTCCAGATATACGAACTCGCTTCTGAAAAGTCCGATACCTTCTGCGTCATTGGCAAGTACATTGGCAACATCACCTGTACTTCCGATATTCGCATAGAGGTGAAGCCTGCGACCGCCCTTGGTAACAGTTTCTTTTCCTTTGAGTTCTTTCAGCATGGCACGCTGTGCAAGCTCGTCTGCACGCATGTCCTCATATTTCTTAAGAGTCTCAGCATCCGGCTCAACGATCAGGTTTCCGCTCTTTCCGTCTACAATTGCCATCTTTCCGTCCATGGACTCATCGTATTCGATATTGATCAGTGCCGGAATATTCATGGTTCTTGCAAGAATTGCCGTATGTGAGTTGGAGGAACCCTTTCTTGTAACAAAGGCAAGCACCTTGCTCTTGTCCATCTGTACGGTCTCGCTTGGCGCAAGATCCTCAGCAACTACGATCACCGGCTCAGATGCCTCAAGCTCGCCGTCTCCGTGGCCGGAAAGCACACGTACCAGACGGTCGGAAATATCCTTCACATCAGCGGCTCTTGCCTTCATATAATCATCGTCCATCTGTGCGAACATTGTTGAGAAGTTGTCACCAGTTGTTGCAACCGCATATTCTGCGTTTACAGACTCTGTGCGGATAATGTTGTGGATGGAATCCAGATAGTCATCATCGTCAAGCATCATCTGATGAACTTCAAAGATTGCCGCTCCGGACTCTCCAACCTCCTGAAGAGCCTTGTCATAAAGCTTCTGAAGCTGAGCAACAGCATTCTCCTTGGCTGTCTCCACACGCTTTACCTCTTCTTCCGGATCCTCTACGTGAACACGCTTTACACTGGTGTCAACCTTCTGGAGGATTGAAATCTTGCCGATCGCAATACCGGAAAATACAGATTTACCTTCCAAAACCTTCATGAAATTATCTCCTTCTATTATAAGTATTTGCCCACTTATGCTCATTATATCACATAACAGAAAGATTCTGCCACGATTTTTTTGTAATCCTGAAAAAACCTGTAAAACTTCCATTTATACTTTCTTTTTATATCGGTTATACAGCAAAAGTGACAAAATATCTCCTTCAACTGTTATTACTCACTGCGAAGTGCATCAATCGGATTTAAGTTGGCTGCCTTCACAGATGGCAGAAGTCCGAAGATCAGGCCGATCAGCATGGAAAATACCACGGAACCGATAATAGCCGGTATACTGATGGCTGTTGGTGCCCCGGATACCTGGGCCACCACCTTTGACAGAATAATTCCAAGGATGACTCCTATGATTCCTCCGATACTGGTCAGAACCGAGGCCTCTGTCAGGAACTGTCCGAGAATGATATTTTTTCTCGCTCCGATAGCCTTTTTCAGACCGATCTCACTGGTTCGCTCTGTGACAGATACCAGCATGATGTTCATAACTCCAATTCCACCTACAAGAAGGGAAATACTTGCGATCCAGATCAGCTGCTGATTGGTGCTCTCGCTGAGCTTCTGAAGGTTCTTGACCTTCTCCATGATATCCTCTGCCTTATATTTGAAATTGGAACTGTTTTTTTCATTCTGAATTCCTGTATTCAGGACATCCTCCGCTGCTTTTCCCACGGAGCTCATATTATCGGTGCTGTCCGCACGGACGGTTACATTCTGGGGCTGATCGAATTTAAAAGCGATCGGCCAGGTAGCATCCGGGATCATCACACTCCCCATGATCGTCTGGGAATATTCCTCATACTCGGAAAGAGTATTGATCTTCGGCATATTATCCTCACTCTGGGTGATCACCCCCACAATAATATAAGGCTCTGAACCTACCTCGATCGTTTTTCCAACAGGATTCCCACTTCCAAAAATATTCTGTGCGGCATTGGAATCCACAAGGGCAACCTTCCGGTAATTGTCATAATCCTTCTGTACAAAACCTCTTCCTGACTGGACCATATAGCCCATGGTTTCAAGGTAATTCTGGTCAATTCCATATACCGTTCCACCCTGGAAGCTTGTATTCATGTAATAAACGCTTGCAGACTGGCTGCTGTAATAAAAAGTGGAACTAAGTACATGATCCAGATTTCCAATGGCTGTCTTCTGGGAATCTGAAATGACCGGAGGTGTGGCAGAGCTTCCATAAGAGCCATAATCCATATCATATGTACTGTCTCCATCGTAGAGCAATACCTGTACCGTATTATTTCCGGAACCGATCAGGTCTTCCTTGATCTGTTCACTGGTTCCTTTGATCGTGGATACAATCGCAATAATTGATGCAATACCAATAATAATACCAAGCATGGTCAGAAAGGATCTCATCTTATGTGACCATATTCCCTGAAATGCCAGGCGTATATTTTCAAGCATGAAATTTCTCCTTCCTGTTATTCGTTGTACATTTCATCCAGTGTTACTTCTTTCGTGCCGGCTCCCTCCTGTACGGTATCCCCGTAAGGAAATGCCAGAAGATCATCCGATTCCAGGCCGGAGGTTACTACTGCATAATAGCCACTGTTTACAATACTTCCAACTGTAATCTTCTGTTTCTTCAGAGTTCCATTATCATCTTTATAAACATAACTGCTTCCATTTTCTGTTCTGATGAAAGCTTTTAACACAACGAGGCTTCCCTCGGCAAGCTTGTTAGACTGCAAGGTTATCGTCACATAATCCTGATCCGTAAACAGAAGGGACTGGTCCGTGATCTCCGCATTAAATGTGTAATAGGATACATTCGGATTGGAATCTCCTGAATAATAGTAATTATTGGAGGAATCTACCGGATAATCGGATATATTTAAAACCCTGGCTTCAAAGCTTCCGGAATCATAACTGGTACACTGAAGAAGGGTGCCTTCCTTCATCTCATCACGCATCAGCTCACTGACTGTACCTGTTACATAAAATCCATCCTTGCTCTTTACCCTTAAAAAAGCATCTCCACTGTAAGAGCCTGTAGCTTCATCACCAATATAGGCAACCGTTCCATCCAGCTTACTTGTTACAAGCTTGTTTTTCACCTTGTTCTCAAGCTTTGTGATATTCAGATTATTCTCCTCGATATCCAGCTTCAGGCTTGAAATCTTATTCTTCTGAATCTTGATGGCATCCTCTCTTGACATTGCTGTACTGTCTGTCCCGTCATCCCCATTTCCACCGTCATCCGGGATATCATCATCGGAATCATCGTCATATCTGGACGCATCATCCAGCGTAAACTCAGTCTCTGCATACATATAGACAGGTTTTTCCAGGAGGCTTCCATCGATAAAGTAATAGCCGCTGCAGGATAATTTCCTGTCGTTGAAATCTGTAATCGTATCATTTTCATGGAATTCCAGCTGAAACCAGCTTCCGCCTTCCTGTACTACCTTTGTCCCATCCTCGCTGTAGCCTGCCATGCGGTTGAAAAAAGATCCCATAACTGTAACCTTTCCCTTGGCACTGCTTACAAGAAATACATACGGATCCTCTTCGGTACCTGTACCCGTAAATGGCTCAGACTTATAATCCAGCTTCTGATAAAACTGTGCTTCACCGTCCGTGATCCCCGTAATCTCCGATTCTTTTGAATCCGGATCCGGAAGCTCGTTCGGACCCAGCGTTGGTGTTGGCGTTGGGGATACTGTCGGTGTATCATCCGTTCCTGAATTCCAGTCTGCACCTCCATCTGTAAAATCACTGGCTGAAGGATCCTGAAAAGAAGGTCCTGAAGTAGTATCATCCGAATCCTCTGTAATATTACTGTCCGATGACGAATTGCTGTTGCTGTCATCCGTTTTGGAGGATGTATCAGGAGAAAGTTCCTCTGCATCCTGTGAATCTGCCTCTGATGCTGTTTCTTCGGAAGCTGAAGCAGAATCAGCAGCTGTATCCGATGACACGGCGGCAAATGCACTGAAAAGCAACGGCTGCGTCGCAGAAGCCAGATAATTTCCGTCTGCTGCTGATGCAGCCGCTCCGGTCAGTGACTGCATGGAATCATCCCCGTTTTCATCCGATCCCGTATCTGATGAATTCATCTCATCATCGCCTCCGGTATCTTCACTCACCGAATCCAGCCCGGTATCATCTGTAGTGTCTGTATCATCCACAACAGGGCCGCCATTCTGAAGACTGGTGAGACGCTTCTGCGCCTTTGCAAGATCCTGCTCCTGCTTCTCAAGCTTCAGTTTTGCAATATTCAGTTCCATCTCCACTAGGGTCATATCAAAGGAGATCAGATTGTCGCCTTTTTTTACGTCATCTCCCTGTGCAACATAGATCGTATCAATGATCATATCTTTATCCATGTTCACATTCTGGGTGACGTTCGTGGTGATCGTTCCATCCAGTGTTGTTTCAGAATACCAGTCTGTCTGCAGATTGCTGACACTTGTCACCGGCACTTCCTTTACTTTGGATTTTTTTACCTGTCTTAAGCCCGTGTAGGTTCCTCCTGCGGCAAGTGCCACGACCAGCGCACCTACGATGACTCTCTTCACAATCTTCATGTCATCACCTCTTTTCCTGCAGCTCACCGTCACGAATGGTAACAACTCTCTTGGCATGTGCTGCAATCTCAGGGTCATGAGTGATCATCAGTACAGAAACTCCTTCATCGTTCAGCTTCTGAAACAGTTCCATAACCTGCGCACCGGATTTCGTATCCAGAGCACCGGTAGGCTCATCGGCCAGAAGCAGCTTCGGATTGTTCACAATGGCTCTTGCAATGGCAACCCTCTGCATCTGTCCTCCTGAAAGCTGGTTAGGCTTGAAATTCACCCGTTCCGATAAGCCAACCCGTTCCAGTGCTTTCAGTGCACGCTCCCTTCGTTCTTTCTTGGGAACTTTTGCATAATTCAGCGGCAGCTCCACATTGGTAAGTGCACTCTGTCTCGGAAGAAGATGAAAGCTCTGAAATACAAAACCGATCGTCCTGAGACGAAGATCCGACATCTCGTTCTCCGTGCATTTGGCAATGTCCTCTCCATTCAGGAGAAAGGTGCCCTTGGTTGGCTTATCCAGGCACCCGATAATATTCATCAGAGTTGTTTTTCCGGAACCTGAAGGTCCCATGATCGCCACATATTCTCCCTCTTCCATGGAAAAATTCACATCCTTTAACACAGGAACGGTCATTTTTCCCTGCTGGTAATCCTTGTATATTCCTTTTAAGTCTAAAATCATTCTGTCGGTGCTCCTTCCATCGGAACAAGATCATCTCCGGCAGAAACATCATCGGTAACATCTGTCATATCACTGTCCGATGTTCCGTCTTCGATCATTTCCGGTTCTTCTCCATCACTTTCCTGACTCTCATCGGATTCTCCGCCATCTCCAGAATCATCATACATAGATGCCGTTGTCTGATCTGTAGTCCCCTCTACCGCAGTCATTCCCTCTTTCAGCTCATCTGTTGGAAAGGCGATCTTATCCTTCTCGGTAAGACCATCTGCAATCTCATATTCTGCAAGATTCTCATCATACTGTCCCAGCACAACGCTTCTCTTTTCCAGTTTATTATTATCTCCCGCAACCCATACATACGGAGTGTCTGTATCTGCATCAACAATAAAATAATCATTCAGCCAGATACCTATTTTTTCTTCATCCTGGCCTTCATCTGCCTCAATATAAACATGCTGGCCAAGCATCAGGCCATCGGAAGAATCCAGATTCACATAGAAGGGATATGTACTGGACGATGTCTGGTCATCGCTGCTAGACATTCCAAACATTGCCGTGTCAGAGCTGTTGTTGCTGGAGTTATCCATATCAACAGCACCCATGGTTCCTTTCCAGGTCTTGGTGGAATCCACTCTCGAACGGATGATCACGGAGGTTCCTTCTATAATAGAGTCTCTGTTTACTTCATTTACAGTTCCCTTAACACGATAAGCGCCTGTGCTCAGGATCGTAATGAAAGCATTGCTGGAGCTGTCACTGGAGCCGGAATCTGAAGAGTCTCCCTCTGTAAGGGTATCATCCACTCCCTCGGAATCGTCTCCGCCCATCTTGGATGTATCAATCTTCTGGATCACCCCATCGATCTCACTGCGGACTTCTGTATTCTGCGTTGCCTGGGAAAGCTTATCAATCTCAGCCTGCTTGCTCTTCTGATCATACTCATTCTTCTTGAGATTCATCTTCTGTGTTTCGATCTCTATTGTATAAGAAAGCTGGTTGTCTGCTGTAGCTTTCTTTTTCTCCGCTTCCAGGGTCGTGATCTGGTCCGAAATACTCAAAGACTCATTTTTGAGACGATCCAAGGCCAGCTGTGCCTCCTGAAGACTCTGCTTGATACTGTCAAGATCATACTGGAAAAGAAGCTGTCCTTTCTTTACTTCCTCACCTGTCTTCACCTGTACCTCTTTTACCTTCCGGCCGCTTTCAATCTTTACCTGTACGGTCTCCTGTGGCTCTACCACACCAGCATACCGGTTCTCAACGCCGGAATCTGTCTCTGAGAGCCTGCTTATCTCTGTTACATATACAGTATCACTGCCACCTTCTGATCCTGAATGCTGTGTATAATAATACCAGCCACCCACTCCAATGCCAGCTGCCAGTATGAATATCCCAAGGGCAGTTAAAATACGTTTTTTCATTTTTGTCCTCTTTTCTCAGCTTAATGCCAAAACTATCTGTTTCTCAGGACATCATAGCAGATTAAGCCCCAAAAGAAAAGTCCCTTGGAAAAACGATGCAGATTTCACATTTTTTTCACTCTTTTTTTATAAAAATAGTATAGTTTTAATGTGATTTTGACTTTTCGGGTGATATCTGATAGAATGGGGTGTAAATTTTTTGAAAGGAACGAACGATATGAAAACAGCGAAATATCTGCTGGCTTTCCTCTTTGTTTTTCTGACAGTCTTTGTCTGTGGCTGCTCCCATTCAGCAAAAAACTCTGCGGAAAAAGCTATATCAGGGGATCTGGAGCTTCTTAAGAATCTGGATTCTGATACAACCATGAAATACATATCGTACCAGGAATTGTTTCCGGATTCTGATGATAATACAGAACTTTCTGATGATATAAAGGAAGTTTTTTCTCTCTTTTTCCAGGATTTCGATTACAAAATTCTGGACATCTCTGTTGACCAGGACCTGAAAACTGCATCTGCCCTTGTAAAGCTTACTACTTTGGATGCAGAAACCCTTGCGAAGGATTTTGTTTCTGAAAGCCTCCAAAATGAAATCCTGGAAGCTGCTTCCGGCAAAGAAAGCACCGACCAAAACGAAAATTCCATGGAAAAGCCTTATCTGCTCCTGCATAAGCTGCTTAAAAATAACTCTTACAAGACTGCAGAACGCAATACTTCTATCCAGCTGATCAACCATGGTTCTTCCTCAGAGCCGGACTGGGAGATCACACACAGTGCTTCCCTGGAGAACGACCTAGTCGGCGGTCTTATCACTTATCTGTCTGATCCTGACCTCGTCCCCCCGGGCGAAACGCTCTCACTCTACCTGAAAACCCTTCAGGATATGGATGTACAGCAGATGGCTGATTATCTCGGCCTGGACTCCATTCTGAACACCTCGGATTCCGCCAAAAATGCCATTGCCTCTGCCCTGATGGAACAGTTCCATTCCTGCTTTAATTACAAAATATCAGATACCACTGTCTCCGGATACAGTGCCACAGTCAATGCAGTGCTCACCACCTTTGACAGTGATTCCATTCTTTCCCGGTACGAAGAGGAGCTGAATTCTTATCTCGCTTCTGCCGATGCCGTGATCGACGGATCTCAGAAACGATACAACAAGTCCCATGAGCTTCTTCTTGAAAGCATCAAAAACAACCAGGCAACCATAACCGCTACTGCCACCTTCCACCTTACTAATGACGGAGCTTCCTGGAAGCTTGAGGATGCCGGTACCGAACTTGGCAATGCCATTTTCGGAACTCTGACCGCCTCCCCGGTTCCGGAAGATACATCAGAAACTGCTGATTCTGATGAAGCCGAATAACTAAAAAAGGACGTGCGAAAAGACTTTCTTTTTTCACACGCTCTTTTTTTATATCCCTGATATGATCTTAATAAAAAGTAATGCAAGCACCACAAGGATGATCGGCCGGATGATCCGGCTTCCGTTCTTCATGACCATGCCGGCTCCGGTATAATGTCCTGCAATAGAAAATACAGAAGCGGCAATTCCAAGTGTGATCACGATCTTTCCGCTTAAAAGAAATACCGCGAGAGCAGCTATATTGGAAGAAAGATTGGTAAGCTTCATGGTACCGGAAGCTTTTTCCACACTCATCTTCGCTGCTCCGGTATACAGAAGCAGAAGGAAGGTTCCTGTTCCAGGTCCGTAAAACCCGTCGTAGCATCCTACCATAAGAGAACATGCGGCACAGATCAAAATCTGTTTTTTTCTGGCGATCTCGCCACCCTTTTCATCCATATTCTTTTTGCGCAGCACATAAAAAGCAACAACGGGAAGAACTGGGATCAGCATATACCTCAAAAGCTTATCGCTGGCTACAAGGGCAAGATGCGCCCCCATGGTCGATCCCAATAATGCCATGGGAATACATGGGATTACAAGTATCCAGTCCACAAAATTATTTTTACAGAGACGGATCGTAGAAATCAGGGTTCCCGTTGCCGATGACAGCTTATTGGTGGCAACTGCATTATGTATGGGAACTCCCGCCAAAAGATAAGCAGGCAGGGAGATAAGTCCTCCTCCGCCTGCTACAGCGTCTACAAATCCGGCAAGAAATACAAGTGGACAAACGATCAGAAATGTATAGATTGTCGGCTGCATAATAAGTTATTTTTCCTCTTCTTCCTTCTCCGGCTCAAGGTCAAGTCCCAGCTCATGAAGCTGTGCCTCGCTTACCTGGCTTGGTGACTGCGTCATCAGACAGGAAGCATCCTTCACCTTCGGGAATGCGATAACATCACGGATCGTATCCGCCTTTGCCATAAGCATAACCAGTCTGTCAAGGCCGTATGCCAGTCCGGCGTGAGGCGGAACTCCATATTTGAAGGCATCCAGAAGGAATCCAAACTGCTCATGTGCAGCTTCCTTTGTGAAGCCAAGTGCCTCAAACATTCTCTCCTGGATATCATCCTGGTGGATACGTACACTGCCGCCGCCGATCTCATTTCCGTTGAGAACGATATCGTAAGCTTTTGCACGGACCTTTCCTGGATCTGTGTCAAGAAGCGGAAGATCCTCCTCCATAAGCATGGTAAACGGATGGTGCATAGCTGTGAAACGGTTCTCCTCCTCGCTCCACTCAAGAAGCGGGAACTCTGTCACCCATACAAAACGGTACTCGTTCTTGTCAAGAAGATCCATCTGTTTTGCCAGCTCAAGACGAAGTGCTCCAAGTACATCATATACAAGCTTGGTCTTGTCTGCCGCAAAAAGAAGCAGGTCGCCCGGCTTACCATCCATGGCCTTTACAAGAGCATCCATCTCCTCATCCTTCATAAATTTGGCGAAGGATGATTTTCTCGTTCCGTCCTCTGCAATGGCAATATATGCAAGCCCCTTCGCGCCATAGCCTTTTACGAACTCCACAAGCTTGTCAATCTTCTTTCTTGGCATTGCACCCTGTCCTTGTGCATTAATACCACGAACGCTTCCGCCATTCTCAAGCGCACCGGTAAATACACCGAAGCCGCAGTCCTTTACGATATCGCTGACATCATGAAGCTCCATGCCGAAACGCATATCCGGTTTATCAGAACCGAAGCGATCCATAGCTTCCTGCCAGGTGATTCTCTGAATCGGAAGTTTCACATCGATATCCAGAACTTCTTTGAACAGAAATGCAAGATATCTCTCATTAACATCAATAACATCATCTACATCTACGAAAGAAAGCTCCATATCGATCTGTGTAAACTCCGGCTGACGGTCAGCACGAAGGTCCTCGTCACGGAAGCATCTTGCGATCTGGATGTAACGGTCAAATCCGGAGCACATCAGAAGCTGCTTGTACAGCTGCGGAGACTGCGGAAGCCCGTAGAAGCTTCCCGGATGAACACGGGACGGTACCAGATAGTCTCTGGCTCCCTCTGGAGTACTCTTTCCAAGCATCGGTGTCTCGATCTCAAGAAATCCCTCGTTTGTGAAGAACTGTCTTGTAAGCTGGGCAACCCTGCTCTTCATCATGATATTTCTCTGAAGATCCGGTCTTCTTAAGTCAAGATAACGATATTTCAGACGGATCTCATCCTTTGTCTTGCTGTTCTCCTCGATCGGGAACGGTGGTACGTCTGCCTCTGCAAGAACACGGAGAGCTTTTACACGGAGCTCGACCTCACCGGTTGCAAGATTCTCGTTTACAGCACCTCCACGTTTCTCTACGGTACCGGTTACGGCGATTACAAATTCGCTGCGGAGCTTGCCCGCTTTTGCAAAGCCTTCCTCATCAATGCTGCCATTCTCAAAAATCAGCTGCATGATTCCGGAACGGTCACGGAGATCTACGAATACAAGACCACCTTTATTTCTGGCTTTCGCCACCCAGCCCATTAATGTTATTTCTTTTCCAACCATCTCTGTGGTCACTTCTGCACATCGGCAGGTTCTGTGCAGTCCCTGCATGCTTTCAGCCATCTCTTTATCCTCCTCAGACTATTTTTTCCATAGTCATATTCCTTTACTCTTCTGTTTCTGTTTTTCAGACGAAACTTTTCAGTCTCTGTTAAAAAACTCTACAAACTCCGTATAGCCCTCTGCGGAGAGCTGGTCCTTCTGAAATTTCTTATTTTTCTTCATAATGGAAATATTGATCTGTGTTCCCGCACTTCTCTCTTCTGTTGCCTGTTTCAGAATACTCAGAAGCTTGTCTGCCGGCATGTTTTTCTCGATGAGATATGCTTTCTTGCCATTTCTGGACGGGATCTCATAGCCCCTTTCAAGAAGCAGCATGACAATTCTCTCAAATCCAATGGAAAAACCACAGGCACAGGTATTATTTCCTGTGAATTTACCGATCATCTCATCGTAACGTCCGCCGCCGCCAACACTTCCACCGAACTCATCCATGGAAATCTCGAAGATCGGGCCGGTGTAGTAGGACATTCCACGCACCAGCGTCGGGTCAAAGGACATCCTGAAGTCTGCAGTTTTTACAGATTCTACCGTATTGATGATCGTCTCAAGATCTTCAGCGATGCCTGCATCCAGAACATCCGAGAGTTTCTCCTTAATGTAACGGACACCCTCAATATCATTGGTGATCTCACGGAAAAGTCCAAGGTAGGTATCAATACTTTCTTTTGCAAAGCCTTCTTTCTCAAGCTCCTCTCTAACGCCCTCAATACCGATCTTATCCATCTTGTCAAGAATGATAAATACCGTATCAAAGCTCTCTGCCGGGAATCCGCTGTACTGGGCCATTGCCTTCAGGATTCTTCTGTCATTGATACGGATCGTAAAGTTGTGGAAATCCAGTTTTCCGAGAAGTGTTGTAGTTGCAAGCACAAGCTCGATCTCAGCCAGATAAGTAGGCTCACCTAAGATATCGATATCGCACTGCATAAACTGACGGAAACGTCCTCTCTGCGGACGGTCAGCCCTCCATACATTTCCCATCTGAAGTGCTTTAAACGGAGCAGAAAGCTCGTTGGCATTGTTGGAATAATATCTGGAAAGCGGTACAGTCAGGTCATAACGAAGTCCGGAGTCAGTGAGATCGTTCTCACATGTCGCTGTATCCAGCTTCAGCTTCTCTCCCCTCTTCATGATCTTGAAGATCAGCTTCTCGTTCTCACCGCCCTGTTTGCTGCAAAGATTCTCTATATGTTCTACACAGGGAGTCTCAATTGCGGAAAAACCAAATGTTCCGTAAGTCTCTCTGATCATATTCATCACGTAGTTACGGATTGCCATTTCCTTCGGTAAAATGTCCTTCATCCCTGTAACCGGTTTCTTTTTTAATGCCATATTTTCCTCCTTTATGAATAACCCTCTGAAATGCAAGGAATACCTGCATGTCAAAGTTTTTAATCTCATCGATCATAAGCCGTAAAACTTCGTCGTTTTCCAGTGCTTCCCTGTATGGCCTGTCGGAACTCAGTGCCGCATATTCATCACACACCCGCAGGATCCTGGCTCCCAGCGGAATGCTTCTCCCTGACCGGTTGCAGGGATAACCGCTGCCGTCAAAATTCTCATGATGATAGAGAATACTCTCAAGCACATAGTCCGAATATCCCTGATCCTTCAGGATCTCATAGCTTAATGTCGAATGCATGCGGACATATTTCAGTTCCTCGATCACCATTGGGTTCTGTTCCTGTCCATTGATATAGCCTTCCAGCTTGAGTTTTCCGATATCATGCAGCATTCCGGCCACAGCCAGCTGGTAACACTCTTCCTTTGGACGGCCAAGTTCTTCTGCCACATCATATGCAAGATTACTGACAACAACTCCGTGCTTCAGTTCTGCGGAAAGCTCCATTTCCAGGATCCGGTCCGGCGTATTATCAATTATCTTCTGTACGCTTCTCAAGGATCCGTCTCTCCTTTCAATCTACAGCCATTTCGCAATGCCCTGGCGTTTTCTCCCGATCATCTCATCGATACGTGAAATATAATTGGTAACATCCTTCACATTCTCCACACGCTCGATCCGCTGTCCGTGATCAAACACCAGCTTGGAGGAACCACCTGCACCCAGTGCGATGATCGGCTGCTTTTCCTCCATAATCAGTATATTGTAAATCCCCGCTTTGTCAACCTCAGAATAACCGACGTTTTCAAAATTTCCCTTCATATTTTTCTGTCTGTACAGATAATAGGGACCCATTCCCATCTCATAGGCCGTTTTCATGGTCAGGTCCATGATCTCCTGATTATTCTCAAACGTCATTTCCTGGTATTTATCGCGGAAGATGTTCAGCCTTGCCGCCCTCTTCACTGCAAGGGAATGCACGGTCAGGCTGTCCGGTCCTAATGCTTTCACCTCATCCAGGGTATGCTGCACCTTCGTGACATCCTCTCCGGGAAGTCCTACGATCAGATCCATATTGATATTGTCAAAACCGGCTTCCCTTGCCACGAGAAACGCCTTCTTCGTCTGCTCCACCGTATGGCGTCTGCCAATGATATCCAGCGTTTCCTGATTCATAGTCTGCGGATTTACGGAAATCCTTGTTACCGGAAACTCACGGATCGCCCGGAGCTTCTCAGCTGTGATGCTGTCCGGCCTTCCTGCCTCAACTGTAAATTCCTCCAGCTCTTCACACGGGAAATATTCCGTAATGGCAAAAAGAAGCCTCCGAAGCTGATCTGGTTCCAGTGTGGTTGGTGTTCCGCCGCCAATATAAACCGTGTCCAGCTTTCTGCCCTTCATCATCCCGGAAACTGCCTGGATTTCCCGGATCAGAGCATCCAGATAAGCTTCTACATATCTCTTCCACCTCTCCAGTGGATAAGAGCTGAAGGAACAATACAGGCAGATACTCGGGCAAAAAGGAATTCCCACATAAAGACTGTAGCCATTTTCATAATCAATATTCTTCAGAATGTCTCTCTCACGGTTTGCAATAGTAACTGCAAGAGCAGTTTTCTCCGGGCTTACCAGATACTGTTCTCTCATGCATCTGGCGATCTCTGTATTTTTCATCCCGGCTTCCAGCATTCCCATTGCCATCTTTACAGGACGGATGCCTGTAAGATTCCCCCATGGAAGCTTTCTTCCTGTAGCCCTTGAAAGCAGCTGATACAGGGCATATTTGACAGTATCTTTATTTTTCCTGCGAATATCATGGGTATCACTGCAAGAAATAAGGGCATCCGAAGCTTCTCCACTGGATTGCCCTTCTATCACAGCCCCGTGAGCGGTCTGTTTATCAATTCCATTATCGTAACTGATGCTGTAGCCTTCCTCATCGCGTGAAATCCCAAAGCGGATATCATAATCCGCTCCATCCTCCTCATAAAGAGAAGTGATCTCATTTCCAGGGTAGAATGCCTTGATCAGCTCATACACATCATGTTCAAAATCTCTGTTCTGAAACAAAATACCAATCTTATACAAATGGATTATACCTCTTTTCATAACCGATCGTTGTGGATGCATCGTGCCCCGGAAAAACCTCCGTCTCTTCCGGCAGTGTATCCACAAGCCTGTGAAGGCTTCTTACGATCTCAGCAGAGCTTCCTCCCGGAAAATCCGTTCTGCCTACAGAACCGTAGAACAGGGTATCTCCACTGAAAAGAACACCTTCCTCTTCTATATAATAGCAGCAGCTTCCCTTTGTATGCCCCGGTGTATGGAGCATCTGAATGGAAAATCCTGCCGCCTCAAAAACCTCTCTGTCATCCAGAAGTACATCTGGCTTGATCGAACATGCCCTTCCATAAACAGCAGTCATGTTCACCGACGGTTCGGCCAGCATAGGTGCTTCCTGCACGCATGCATAAACAGGGATCTGATACTTCGCCTTTACTTCCTCCACTGCCAAGATATGGTCAAAATGGCCATGCGTTAGAAGAATCCCCACAGGCTTCGCCTGCATGACGTCTGCTTTCCGGAAAATCTTTTCTGCACAGTCCCCCGGATCTACTATAAGCAATTCCCCGGTTTCCTTATTCTTCAGAAAATAGCAGTTGGTAAATACCTGTCCCAGCACACACTGCTGTATTTCAAGCTTACTCATAAAATTTCCTCCGTTTAATAGGGTCAGAATTACGGTTCACTCCGTTCGCAGCAACGGATCAGCCCGTTGTTCTCTCCACATCAAGGACACTTTCAACCTGACGGATCTTCTCGATCAGGGAATTCAGTTCCTGCTTGCTGCACACGTTAAAAGACATGGAGATTGTAGCGCGTTCCTGTTTATTGGTACGGCTGTTGATGGAACGAAGATCGATCTTTCTTTCTGTAAAGATCTTGGAAATATCCACTAATAGTCCGGTACGGTTATTTGCATAAACCTGGATCTCAGCTTCATACTTCTCTGAATCCTGTTTATCCGGCATCTGCCACTCCGCTTCAATAAGACGCTTGCGGTCGATTTCCGGCATATTCAGAACATTCACACAATCTGTTCTGTGGATCGTGATTCCTCTTCCTCTTGTGACAAATCCAACAATTTCGTCACCGGGGATCGGGCTGCAGCATTTGGAAAAACGTACTGCTACATCGTGGATGCCTTTTACCACAATGCCGCTCTTGCTTTTTGCAATGTGAAGCTTCTCCTGGGATTCCGAAGCAGCCTCCAGCACCTGCTCATCGGTAAGGTTCTTCTTATGTTCACGTTCATAAGCCTCTACAAGCTTGTTGAATACCTGTCCCTCTTTCAGTCCACCATGTCCGATCGCTGCCAGAACAGAATCCCAGTCGCGGAAGCCATACTTATGCATCACAGATTCCATATACTGCGTCTTCGTATAAAGCCCCGGCTTGAACCCCTTGTTCTTGGCATACTGGTTCAGCATGTCCTTGCCTTTAAGAATGTTATCTTCCTTCAGCTCTTTCTTAAACCACTGGTTGATCTTGTTTTTGGCCTGGGTGCTCTTTACGATCTTCAGCCAGTCACGGCTCGGTCCCTGTGAGTTCTGGGATGTAATGATCTCAATACGGTCGCCGTTTTTGATCTTATATTCAATCGGAACAAGCTTGCCGTTGACCCTGGCTCCCACCATCTTATTTCCCACTGCACTGTGCACGCTGTATGCGAAATCGATGGGCGTGGAACCATTTGGAAGGGTTTTTACATCTCCCTGTGGGGTAAAGCAGTAAACACTGTCCGCAAAAAGATCCAGATCATTCTTCAGAAGGCTCATGAATTCCCGGTTATCGGACATATCCCGCTGCCACTCCAGGATCTGGCGCAGCCAGTTCAGCTTCTCTTCCTCACTCTTGCCCGGCTTCTTACCATCGGAGGTTTCCTTATATTTCCAGTGAGCTGCAATACCATATTCTGCTGTTTTGTGCATCTCGAAGGTACGGATCTGGATCTCAAAAGGCTGTCCATTAGGACCAATCAGGGTCGTATGCAGAGACTGATACATGTTAGCCTTCGGCATTGCGATGTAATCCTTGAACCTGCCCGGGATTGGCTTGTACATCTCATGAATGACACCAAGAGCAGCATAACAGTCCTTCACGGTATCCACGATGATACGCACTGCAAAAAGATCATATATCTGGTCAATGGTCTTGTCCTGGTTTACCATCTTCTTGTAAATGCTGAAGAAATGCTTCACACGGCCATCAACCTGCGCTTTAATGTTGGCATCCTCCATATGCTTCTTTACCTGCTGTACAATGGAATTAACAAATTCCTCCCTGGTACTTTTGCGAAGCGCAACCTTTTCTACCAGATCATAATAAACATCCGGCTTTAGATATTTAAGAGAGAGATCATCCAGCTCCACCTTGATTTTGGAAATACCAAGGCGCATGGCGATCGGAGCATAGATATCCATGGTTTCCCTCGCCTTCTCCTGCTGCTTCTCCGGCCGCATATACTGCAGGGTCCGCATATTATGAAGACGGTCTGCAAGCTTGATCAGGATAACCCGGATATCCTTGGCCATTGCCAGGAACATCTTTCTTAAGTTCTCTGCCTGTACTTCCACCTTATCCTTGGAATAAGACAGCTGGCCCAGCTTGGTAACACCATCTACGAGAAGGGCAACCTCAGAACCAAATTCCTTCTCCACCTCCTCATAGGTCATCCAGGTATCTTCCACTGCATCATGAAGAAGACCTGCCACAATGGTCTCCTTATCCAGCTCAAGATCCGCCAGGATGATCGCCACACAAAGAGGATGAATGATATAAGGCTCACCGGATTTACGCTTCTGATCCTTATGTGCTTCACTCGCCACCTTATATGCCTTCTCGATCATGGAAATATCTGTGGACGGATGATACTTCTTTACGCTCTTGATCAGCTCCTCGTAGAGAACCTCCGGACTTGTAAAGTCGTGCATGGATTTCACCGCCGCATCTGCCTTTTTTACAGATTCCAGTTTTTCTTTTTCTTCTTCCTTCTTAACTTCAATGTTCTGTTTTTCCGTATTCTTCGTCTCCGCCATTAAATCTCACCTGCCCTGTGCACAATTTCCTGTTACAGGCCACTCACGGTCCCGTAACCTTACACTGCTGTGATCCTACAGCAGCTCACATCACTTCCAGCAAAAAGTATTACTTCCCGTCGTAGCAGATCACAGATGCCACATCATATCTCTTCAGACGGTCACGACCCTTAAGTCCTGCAAGCTCCATGAGAAAAACAACCTTTACTACAACACCGCCAAGCTCCTCTACAAGCTTAATGGCTGCTTCCACGCTTCCACCGGTCGCGATAAGGTCATCAACGATAACTACTCTCTGTCCCGGCTTAATGGAATCCTTGTGCATCTCAATGGTCGCACTTCCATATTCCAGATCGTAGGTTCTGGAAATTGTCTCACACGGAAGCTTCCCGGCCTTGCGGACCAAAACGAATGGTTTATGAAGGTTGTATGCGATCGGCATTCCAAAAATAAAACCTCTGGATTCAAGACCTGTGATCACATCAAAATCAACGTCCTTCAGGCAGTCCTGCATGGAATCAATGGCAAGCTGTAATCCATCCGCATCCTGGATAACACTGGTAACATCACGGAAAATAATCCCTGGCTCTGGAAAGTCCGGGATACTTCTTACATATTCTTCTATTTTTTTCATAATAACCTCCACTGGCGTAATTTGTCAATCAGATGATAGATAGTATATCACTTTTTCTGTAGGGAATCAATGTGCAACCCGACAGAACTCGCACGAATGCGACAGGTTATTGGCTGCACATTGAACAGTTCTGCTGTTTTTTCCTTCTGCTCCTGAAAATATTTATTCTGTATGATAGTTGCGGATCACGATCTGTAAGGTTTCTCTTCCCTGATACCGGTTGATCTCCGGATAATAAGTGACCGCGATGCTTTTGCTTCCTTTCACTGCATTCACAAATTCATCTGCTTCACCGAAATAAACGGCTTCCATCACGCATCCCGTATCATCGGAAAGCTGTAGCTTTGCCACATTTCTATTTTTGCCAAGAACGCGGCTGTTTAAAACGCGAAGTCCCTTCTGGGCAAAAAGCGGCCTGGTATTTCCCTTTCCAAACGGTTCCAGAAGAGAGATTTCTCCCACAAGCTTCCTATTAATATAGGAAACCGGCATAGGCACATCAATAACAATCTTTGGCATCAGATCCTTTTCTGTCAGCGTACAGTTTTTGTTTAAACGTTTGCGGAACTCCTCCACATTTTCTTCCTTTATGGAAAGTCCTGCTGCCATAGGGTGTCCGCCATACTGTTCCATAAGATCACCGCATTTTACCAGCTCCTCAAACATAGAATAGCTTTCTATGGAACGGCCGCTTCCTTTAACCATAGTTTCACCCTTTGTCAAAACAAAGACCGGTTTATTGTACTTTTCCCGAATGCGTCCTGCAATGATTCCAGCAAGGCTTTCGTGACAGTCCGGTAAAAAGATCACAAGTACACGATCCTGTCCAATTTCTGTCTCTTCCACAATACGGATGGCTTCTTCTTTTCCTTCTTCTGTAAGAGCCTTTCGGCTCTGATTCAGTGCAGTCAGATCACCGGCAAGCTTACAGGCCTCCTCTTTTGTCTCGGCGCAGAGAAGCTTCAGGGAACGTGCCGCTGTGTCCAGTCTTCCGCTGGCGTTGATACAAGGCCCCAGCACAAAACCGACATGATAGGCTGTGATTTCCCCATCCTCCAGGCCATTCGCCCGGATCAGCTCACGCAGGCCTTTATTGGATGTATGGGAAAGTCTTTTCAGTCCCTCCTTTACGAGAATACGGTTTTCCCCCTGAAGATCCATCACATCTCCCACTGTCGCAACAGCTCCCAGTTCTATGAAATCCTCCAGTTCTTTTTCCGGGATTCCACAGGCTTCATAGAGAGCCGTTATAAGCTTCAGTGCAACTACTGCACCGCAGAGTCTTTTTTCCGGATATCTGCAGTCTGGCTGCTTGGGATTTACGATGGCATCTGCCGGCGGGAGGATTAATTCGCGTCCGTTTTCCGTCTCTTTGTAGGGAATCTCATGATGGTCTGTTATGATCACTGTCATCCCTTTTTCTTTCGCCATAGCTATCTCGTTGTATGCCGCAATTCCGTTGTCACAGGTGACGATCACATCGATCCCGTCTGCTTCTGCTTTCTCGATCAGATGTCCGTGGATTCCGTACCCATCTGCTACACGGTCCGGAATATAGGTATCTGCATGTGCCCCTGCCCGTTTCAGTCCTTTGATCAGAATGAAGGTCGATACCACCCCATCGATATCATAGTCTCCGATGATCCGGATCTGTTTTTTTTCTTTTATCTTATGCAGCAGGATTTCAACTGCCCGGTCCATATCCTTCATAAGATGAGGAGAAGCCAGTTCATCCACTGTTCCGTAAAGATATCTGCGGATTTCTTCTTTATCCTGTACATCTCGGTTTCGGATCAGCCTTGCTGTCACCGGGTCGATCCCGAACTCTTTTCCGATTGCCGCAAAATCTGCCCGTTTTGCGGCAACAACCCATCGTTCCATCTTATTTCCTCCTTGATTCGGTTAAAAAACGTCCTGTCAGGAATTTTTCTTCCTGGTACAGGACGTTTCTTTTTACGAAGCTAAAACTTATTCTGTTTTATTTTCATCGTTCTGTTTTTTTGCCGCTTCCTGCGCCGCAAGACGGTCTGCAACTCTTTTACGGTTTTTCTTCTTTGGCTGCTGTGGAGCCTGTGGCTGTCCGGATGGCTGTTTTACTTTCTTCTCAGAAGAAGCCAAAGCAGCTGACGTTGTAACGGCCGCTGCCGGTACCACAGTCTTTTTCTTCCCAAAAGTCTTCATTGTATACCACAGTGCACCTGTGATGCAGACAGAGGAATATGCTCCGCCAACGATACCTACCATCAGCGGTGCGGCGAATTCTTTGATAGAAGAAACTCCCATGATATAAAGCACTGCAACCATGACAAAGGTTGTAAGAGATGTATAAACACTTCTTGTCATAGTCTCTGTAATACTTGTATTTACAATCTCCTTCAGCTTCTCATCCTCAAGCTTCTTTCTGCCCTTCATGTTCTCACGGATACGGTCAAAAATAACAATTGTCGCATTGATGGAATAACCAACGATCGTCAGCATACATGCGATAAATGTATTTCCAACCGATATTCTGGAAATAACATAAAATGCAAGCACGATCAGAACATCGTGGAGAAGTGCAAGTACAGCACTGCTCGCAAAACGGATATCCTTGAACCGGAACCAGATATAAAGAAGCATGAATACAGCGGCTACGATAACCGCTACAACGGCATCTCTTCGCATTTCACTGCTGACTGTAGCAGAAATATTTTCAGATGTGATAAGGCTTGTATCTACATCAAAATTCTTCTCCAGTGCTTTATTCAGTGCCTCACGTTCACTGAGATTCAGGGAACGTGTTTTGATCACTACCTGATTGGTTCCCTGAACTTTGGTCGGCTGTACGTTCTTATCTCCTGTTACTTCTTCAACGACCGGTGTTACCTCGGAGTCGATCTCCTTGATATCCATCTCTTTATTGAAGGTTACAGTGGTAGATGTACCGCCCGAAAATTCCAGGCTGTAATTCATTGCCTTGTCACCGATCACATTGCTATGGATCAGCATTCCGACAGGACCGCAGAGAATCAGGATGATGGAAAGTACAAAAAAGAACTTTCTTTTTCCCAGAAAATCCCAGGCTTTACGTTTCTTCGCAACACCGTAGAATTTCGGATCGCGGATACCGACCGCATATACCGCATTAATAACAAATCTGGATACGACCAGGGCTGTGAACATGGAGATCACGATACCCATCGCCAGTGTGTAGGCAAATCCCTTAACCGTACCAGATCCAAGCCACATCAGCACGCAGGCTGCGATCAGGGTTGTAATATTACCATCAAAAATAGCAGAAAATGCTTTGCTGAATCCGCTCTTGATCGCCCCATGGACCGAAAGCCCCGCTGCGATCTCTTCTTTTATTCTGGCGTAAATGATAACGTTGGCATCCACCGCCATACCAATGCCCAGTATGATACCTGCAATACCCGGAAGCGTAAGGGTGATATCAAAGGCATTCAGCGTGATCAGCATCAGTGTTGTATAAAGAATCAGCGCAACAGATGCTATGAGGCCAGGCACACGGTATGCAATGATCATGATCAGCATAACGATCACAAGACCGATCGCTCCTGCCTTCACACTTGTTGCAACGGCCTCCTCACCGAGCTGTGCTGCCACTACACTGGAACGAAGCTCGGTAAGCTCAAGGCTTAAGGAACCGATCCTTATGTAAGATGCAAGATTCTGCGCCTCCTCTGTGCTGGACATTCCTGTGATCTGTGCTTTTCCACCGGTAATCTCCTCGTTTACATTAGGAGCACTTAAAACCTGGTCGTCATATACGATCGCGATCTGCTTGCCAACATTAGCCTTGGTAGCTTCCGCGAATTTGGTTTTTCCATCCTTTGTAAGAGTCAGGCTGACTGCATACTGCTGTGCGCTGGTGGTTGAATCCTGATAGGCACCACCTTCAGCATCCGCAACGTCAGTACCTTCAAGCACGACAGAACCGGCTTCCTTGATCTCGTCAATACTTCTTGCGAGAACATATCCGCTCTCACTGTCTCCTGTTGTAAAGTTCTGGTTTCCGTCATCATCTGTCTGAGCAATAAAATACAGGGAGCCTGGTTTACCAAGCTCTTCCAGAATCGCATTCGCATCTGATACTCCTGGAATCTCAATGGTGATACGGTTGGAACCTTCCTGATATGCCTGTGCCTCAGTACTGTACTGAGAAACACGCTGCTGCATCTTATAAACAGTATCCGACATATCTTCCTTGCTCGGATTGCTGTCCTTTGCCTGATATGTGATGCTGACACCGCCGGCAAGGTCAAGTCCGGTATTGATGTTCTTAGCCGAACCCGTACCTGTAGGGCCGATGCCCACTGCAGCCACATAGCAGAAGAATACTGTGACGATCGCCGTCAGAAGCAGCACTGCAATTCCTCTACTTTTCTTCATTTTCTTTTTCCTCTCTTATTCCGCCAAAGCGGCTTTTATCATGATAGCGCACTCCACACGCTTCCTCTGGAGTTCGCATCCGATCTTATAATTCCCCCGGATATCCCCGCCGAAATGGTAGCCGTTTGCCGCACAGCCACCGCTACAGTAGAATCTGGCAAAGCAGTCCTTGCAGTCCGGCTTCGTATAGACGTTGCATCTGCCGAAATCCTTTACGATCTCAGGTTTTATGATTCCCTCGTCTACATTGCCCATAAGGTACTCTTCCTCACCTACGAACTGGTGACATGGATAAAAATCCCCCCACGGTGTGACAGCCAGGTATTCGGTTCCTGAACCGCATCCGGAAAGGCGTTTGTATACACATGGACCACCGGTAAGATCGATCATAAAATGGAAGAAGTTAAAGCCTTTTCCCTCTTTCTCCCTCCTGATCATTTCTTTTGCAAGAATATCATACTGTTCCAGGATCTGTGGAATATCCTCCTCCCGGATGGCATATTCTTCTGTATCTGCTGCCACAACCGGCTCAACAGAAATCTGTTTAAATCCAAGATCAGCCAGATGCAGCACATCCCTGGAAAAATCAAGATTGTGATGGGTAAAAGTACCTCTTACATAATACTTGTCCTGGTTTCTGGATTCTGCAAATTTCTCAAACTTCGGCATGACAAGTTCATAGCTTCCTGCTCCTTTACGGAATGGGCGCATGTAATCATGGACCTCTTTTCTTCCATCCACGCTCAAAACCACATTGCCCATTTCCCTGTTGCAGAACTCCATTACTTCGTCATTTAAAAGAACGCCGTTCGTTGTCAGTGTAAAACGGAATTTCTTATTATGGAGCTTCTCCTGCTCTCTTCCGTATTTCACAAGATCCTTCACGACCTGCCAGTTCATAAGCGGCTCGCCGCCAAAGAAATCCACCTCAAGGTTTTTTCTGGAACCAGAGTTTGCGATCAGGAAATCCAGTGCCTTCTTCCCTACTTCAAAGGACATCAGCGCACGTCTTCCGTGATACTCTCCTTCCTCTGCAAAACAGTAGCGGCACGCCAGATTACAGTCATGCGCAATGTGAAGGCAGAGTGCCTTTACAACGGTCTGGCGGTTCTTCGTAAATTCATCGATAATATTCTCATAAATATCTTTTGTAAAAAGCATTCCCTGTTCGTGCAGCTTCTTGCATTCCGTTACAGACGTTTCCACATCCTCTTTCTTAAAACGGCCGCCAAGCTTTTGTACAATGGCATCCGCCTCCATGCCTTCCTCAAGATACGGCAGTACCTCATAGGTTACTTCATCCACAAGATGGATACAGCCGCTGTTGATATCCAGCACGATATTATATCCATTACTCTGATAACGGTGAATCAGACTCATCTTCCCGCAATCCTTTCTAAAAATCTTTTATAACCCGACAAAACGCGCCCTCCGGCGCGTTTTGCTGGATACCTTCTGCTTTCGGATAAAACAAGTGAAGCAGCGGATCTTCCGCTGCTTTCCTCTCATTCAACGGCTGCTTCTTATTTATGCTCGCAGCTCTGGTTTCCTACTGTACAGGAAGTCTTGCAAGCAGACTGGCAGGATGTCTGACATTCACCACATCCACCCTTCTTAACCGTATTCTGAAGGTTCTTTGTATTTAATGTCTTGATATGTTCCATGATATATCCTCCTTTATGTATTCTATCTCCGCCTAGTATAGCATATAATTACTGATTTTCAAAGTATTTTTTTGCAAGCTTTTACGACAGCATTCCCCCAAGTGCCCCACCTCCCATGCACATCAGAAACGTAGTCACTGCATGGGAAAAGGTCATATCCCACTTTCCCTGTGCCAGAAAAGAAACAAGAAGAAGCAGCACATAATAGGAAAGGCCTGTAACGATTCCCCAGAGATACCTGTCCTTCCTCATGCTCTTACCTGCCATAAAGCCTCCGGCAAGGCAGGATGCCACATAGACAAAAATGATTCCCACTGCTGTTGCCTCCTCTCCCGGTTCAAGTCGAAACAGTACAAAAGCCAGGATCAAAAGAAGAAGCCCCGTCAGGCCATAAGCCAGAAGCAGTGACCGCAATACCGCTTTTACCCTCATAAAAAAGCCCTCCCACGGTCATTATATGGGAAGGCCTTTTTTGTTATTCGCCGTTTTTTTATTTTTTCCTTTTCTTAAAGAACACTGCCACACCGGCTACAACCGCCGCTGCTGCAAACAGGATCACAAACGGAAGTATCTGTGTGTTATCGCCTGTATTTACCTGTTTCCTAGAAACAGCCTGTGAAGCTTCGTCCGTCGCCTCATCATCAGCAGTACTGCTCTGCGAAGAATCTTCCTCAAGCTTGACGGTTCCTGTCGAAAGGTCAGCAGATGTATCCAGATCAGCCGCACTGTCTGAACTTTCCGAACTCTCTGTTCTATCAATTTCTGTTGTATCGGATGCCTCAGAAGAATCTGCGGAAGATGTATTCTTTGCAGTATCACTGCTGCTGTCAGTTTCCGCATCCGGTCCTACCAGGGACTTGCTTCCGGCAATACCGAACGGGCTGAAGGAATGGGTACTGAATGTCATAGTCCCCCCGTCAACACTTGGAATGATCGTTTCCATTGCCCCGTTATCAAGAAGGTGCTCGATAGAATATGTGTAGCCTGCCTTTACCGGAACTGTCACGCTGACATACTCGCCATCCGGAATCTCATATTCTGTGTTATTCTGCGTATCCCAGAGTTCAAACTCATAAGATTTAAAGATCGTTGCATCCTCTTCGTTGGTAAACTCATAATCCTCCCCACCGGAAACGCGGAACTGTACGTACCACGGAAGGTCAATACCGGATACTGTAATCCCGTTGCAGGTATGGTTCTGGGCTGCTATCTGCTCCTTCTCTGCTTCTGTCAGATCAGCAGTCTCTGCACTCTGGGAGCGTTCATCGTCCTTTTCCTCCTGCCGGTCAAAAATATTATCTTTATCCTCTTCCGGTGCTTCTGTCACCTCTGGTGTTTCTTCTTTACTATCCTTCTCGCTGTATTTCCCGGCATCCTCCTTCGCCGTATCTGAGGAGTCATCTGCCTTACTCTCTTCTGTCGGAGTTACGGTTGCTTCCGAAATTTCAGCTGCATCTGCCTCTTTGTCCTGGTTATTTTCGTTCTCTTTTCCGGAAGGTGTCTCAGTTGCTTCCGGAGTTTCTTCGGTACCTGACTCTGCATCGGCAGTCTCTGTCCTATCAGCAACGGAAGAATCCCTGTCATCCGAAGTGTCTGTCTCTGTTATGTCTGCACTGTCCTTATTATTTTCTTTCCCATTTTCCGTATCGCCACTATTATCCGAAGATTCACTGTTCTCCGTATTCTGATCCTCTGCCGCTTCCTCTGTGGAGTTGTCCTCTGGCTGCCCATCAGAAGTCTCTTCGCCGTTCTCATTCTCATTTTCAGAATCACCTTCTTTTTCGCAGCTGTCAGCTCCATCGTAAGAATCCCCGGCATCAGAACTGTCCTCTGTACTTCCGGACTCCTCCTGGGAACTGTCAAGACTGCTGACAACAACTGTCACATATCCGGTGAGCGTTCCTGAACTGCTGTCCCAACCCGGAAGTCCTGACAGGTCTGCACCTGATGACGGTTTAAACACAACTGCACAGGACTGCACTCTTTTATCCGGAACATAAGAACCATCCACCCAGGAAAGACTTCCATACGAATTAGACGGGAGTGCTACATTGGACAAAGCCGTCGGGCTGTCAATGGTAATGTTATCCGGAAGCACGGCACCAGACTCAATACCCGATGAACTGCTTCCTGCATACGTTGGTAAAGCCTGTCCGCCGATAAGAGTCATGGACAGAGCCGCTGCTGCCAGTATAGAAAAGCTTTTGCCGAAAGTAACCGTTGTATTTTTTTTCATAATAATATGCACCTCTATATTCAAAATCTTCGATTTATGTTCACTGTTTGTCTGAAAATTTCATTATATAAAATATCGAACGCATTCACCACGCGCCCGAATCATTTTTTCTCCAAAAATTAATATCTTGTTAATCTTTCGTAACAGATATTTCGTTTTTTCGTCAAAAGCATTATAACACAATTCTTTTTTTTACGACACCCCCAAATTAATTTTTTTTAAGCATCAGCGAAAATTGTTTGATTATTCGCACGATTTCACCTGTTACCTCATCAATCCCCTGTTCTGTCTCACTCCAGTTGTATTTATCTACTGAATTCACGCAACATGGAATCACAAAAAATTCCACATCCGGATAAAGCAGTTTATAGTACATCAAAGCTCTTCTTGCATGACAGGATTTACAGCAGAGAATCGCCTTTTTTATATCCAGGTGTTCTCTGTCTGTGACCCGTCTGGAATAAATTGCATTTTCGTAGGTAAAGGTTGCCTGATCTTCCCTTAAGACCGCCTCTTTTGGTACTCCGTTTTTCAGAAGGACAGCTCTCAGAAATTCCCATTCATTCTTATAATCTCCGTCATAGCATTCCTTCTTATCCAAAACTCCGGCAAACTTTCCTTCCGTGACACTGTACCTGCCGCTTGGCAGGATTTTCGGTGCCAGTCCCTGTCTGTAAAGTTCCGCCGCCTTTTCCGCCATCTGCGGGTATCCGTTTCCCGGAACAAAGATGATATCTGCTTTTTCCGGTTTATCCTCCACAAAAATAAATTCCTCTATCTGTTTTAAAAATTTATCGTACATTTTTTTCCTCTGTCCTTTCCTTCCCTTTCTGTCAGGCGGGTATCCGCAATCCGCATTCGCTGCTTGCTCCTGTTTTTTCCTGTGTAATCTTAAAGCGCACTTTTTACTGTCTGCACAGAGTTTCCATTTTTATCTGGTTACGATCACAGTGCTGTAGCCCGCATCTCTGAGTCTCTGCTCCATATTTACAGCGTTTCCCAGCTGCAGATACGCCCCCACCTGAACCTTATACAGATCATTTTCCTTCAGAATAAAAGCCGGAAATCCCTGGTCTGTCAGCTGATACAGCATCCGGTCCGCATTTTCCCTGTTTCG
Source organism: Prevotella sp. CAG:279 (assembly GCA_963642325.1). Lineage (GTDB taxonomy): Bacteria > Bacillota > Clostridia > Lachnospirales > Lachnospiraceae > Blautia_A. The sequence continues at coordinate 43,103 of CAVIGE010000002.1, read as the reverse complement.
GAAGGCCCCTGTCTGGACCCGATAATACAACGGAGAGGCTACCGTCTCCTCTTCCAGGGTTCCAAGTACTGCATCTGCAATACTTTTTGCGATTTCCTGAAATTTTTCATCAAAAAGCTGATTATCTCCGTCTGAATTGATAAATCCGGTTTCTACAAGAAGTGCCGGCATTTTGGTCCTGCGAAGCACCACAAGATCCGGACGTCTTTTCACTCCAAGCTCCTTAAACCCCAGCTCCCCCAGTGCACCCACGATATTTTCTGCCATCTGATACTTAATACCTTTTTTATCATAAAGCAGCACTTCTACCCCGTTGTATTGCCCAGGTTCCTGACTGCTGTTCCTGTGAAAAGAAATAAAATAATCTGCCCCTGCTTCATTTGCAAGCCGGGCTTTTTCAAAAGGAGTCTGATAAACATCTGCAGTCCGTGTGTAAACTACATCTATTCCATTATCCGACAGGATCTTACCCACTGCAAGAGCCAATCTCAGATTATCATCTTTTTCTTTACGGTCTTTATATACCGCGCCCGGATCTTCTCCGCCATGTCCGGCATCCAGTACGATCTTATATGACATATCTTTATTCTCCCTTACTCATCCCTTCATAATAAGATATGCTTCTGTTTCTTTCCTGTGCGTGTAAAAAATCCTGCCGGCCAGTACACTTTCGCGTTAATTCTTCTTGACTTTTAAGCGTTAAAGCGTTATACTGACACAATCAAACCTGTGCTGGCAAAAGACAGCGCAGACACATCGTGAGGAGGAAAACAATATGAAAAAGCGTGTCTTAACAGCTGTACTTACAGCTGCTCTTGTAACAGGAACCTGTGCAGCTACTGTAAGTGCGAAGGAAGAAAAAACCTACACCATCGGCATCTGCCAGCTGGTGCAGCATGATGCACTGGATGCAGCAACAAAAGGTTTCGAGGATGCCATCACCGAGAAGATGGGCGATTCTGTAAAATTTGATGAGCAGAACGCCCAGGGTGATTCCAACACCTGTTCCACTATCATCAACAGCTTTGTTTCCGAAGGAGTTGACCTGATCCTTGCAAATGCAACAGCTTCTCTTCAGGCAGCAGCGGCAGGAACTTCCGATATCCCGATCCTCGGAACAGCCGTCACTGAATACGGTGTTGCTCTTGGGCTTGATGATTTCGATGGAACTGTAGGCGGAAACATTTCCGGTACATCCGACCTTGCCCCGCTTGACGAGCAGGCCGATATGCTCCATGAGCTTTTCCCGGATGCCAAGAATGTAGGTCTTCTCTACTGCTCTGCAGAGCCTAACTCACAGTATCAGGTAGACACTGTCAAAGATGCACTTGAGAAGCTTGGATATACCTGTGAATACTACGCATTCTCTGATTCCAACGATCTTTCATCAGTTGTCACAACTGCCGCAAGCGACAGTGATGTAATTTATGTACCGACAGATAATACCGTTGCTTCCAATACAGAGATCATCAACAACATCTGCCTTCCGGAGAAAGTTCCTGTAATCGCCGGTGAGGAAGGTATCTGCCAGGGCTGCGGTGTTGCAACACTTTCCATCAGCTACTATGATCTTGGGTACAAAACAGGCGAAATGGCAGTCAGCATTCTGAAGGACGGCGAAGACATCTCCAAGATGGCTATTGAGTATGCACCAAAATTCACAAAAGAATACAACAAAGACATCTGTGATGAACTGGGAATCGAGGTTCCAGACGGATACGAAGCAATAGCAACAGAAGAAACAGCTGAATAATCAGTAAAAAACCTGTTATACACGGATACAGCGAGAAGGATACTCCCCTTCTCGCTGTTCGCGCATAAAAAAGAGGAGGAAATTTCATATGCAGATCATGGGTTTAGTCACTGCACTCCCGGGAGCCGCCGCACAGGGGCTTATCTGGGGAATCATGGCAATCGGTGTGTATATCACGTTCCGTATCCTGGACATCGCAGATCTTACTGTGGATGGAACTTTATGTACCGGCGGTGCCGTATGTATCATGATGATGCTCAGCGGACATAATGTATGGGTGTCCATGCTGGCAGCAACCGGAGCCGGTCTTCTGGCAGGACTCGCCACCGGTATCTTCCATACCTTCATGGGAATCCCGGCCATCCTTGCCGGAATCCTGACACAGCTTTCCCTTTACTCTGTAAATCTTAAAATCATGGGAAAGGCAAACCAGGCGATCAATGTTGACAAGTACAACCTGCTTGTCTCCCTTCGCCGTGTTAAAGGTGTTGCTCTGACACAGAACACGCTTTTCATCGTTGCTATAATGATCGTGGTCCTGATCGCAGTTCTCTACTGGTTTTTCGGAACAGAGCTCGGATGCTCCTTACGTGCAACCGGCTGCAACCCGAACATGTCCCGTGCACAGGGCATCAACACAGACCGCAATAAAGTTCTCGGCCTGATGCTTTCCAACGGACTGGTTGCCCTTGCCGGTGCTCTTCTCACCCAGTATCAGGGCTTCGCCGACATCAATATGGGCCGTGGTTCCATTGTTATCGGTCTTGCCGCAGTTATCATTGGAGAAGCAATCTTCAGCCGCATTTTCCGTAATTTTGCACTGAAGCTTTTAAGTGTTGTTTTTGGTTCCATTCTCTATTATCTGGTTCTCCAGGTTGTCATCTGGATGGGAATTGATACAGACCTTCTGAAAATGCTTTCTGCTCTTGTTGTTGCACTGTTCCTTGCTTTCCCGTACTGGAAAGGCAAATATTTCACAAAAGCCAAACAGGGAGGTAAATAATCATGCTGGAATTAAAAGACATCCACAAAACCTTTAATCCAGGCACCATCAACGAAAAGGTTGCCTTAAACGGCGTGGACCTTCACCTGAATGAGGGAGATTTTGTCACGGTTATCGGTGGTAACGGTGCCGGTAAATCTACTATGCTGAACGCCGTTGCAGGTGCCTGGCCGGTAGATTCCGGAAAGATCATTATCGGGGGAACTGATGTTACAAAGCTTTCCGAATATAAGAGAGCCGCTTATCTTGGCCGTGTATTCCAGGATCCCATGACAGGAACCGCTGCCACCATGGGTATTGAAGAGAATCTTGCTCTTGCCAAACGCCGCGGAAAGCCCCGTCTCCTCCGCCCGGGTATCACCAGGCAGGAACGCGAAGAATACCACGAGCTTCTTAAGATCCTTGGCCTTGGCCTCGAGGATCGTCTCACTTCCAAGGTTGGTCTTCTCTCCGGCGGACAGCGTCAGGCCCTGACACTTCTTATGGCCACCCTTAAGAAACCACAGCTTCTTCTTCTGGATGAACATACAGCTGCCCTCGACCCGAAAACTGCTGCCAAGGTTCTTGAAATCACTGATATGATCGTAAACCGTGATCATCTCACAACCATGATGATCACCCACAATATGCGTGATGCCATCACCCACGGCAACCGCCTGATCATGATGTGGGAAGGAAAGATCATTCTGGATATCCAGGGTGAAGAAAAAAAGAAGCTTACCGTAAAAGATCTTCTTGATAAATTCGAAGAGGCAAGTGGCGAAGAATTTTCCAATGATTCCGCCCTGCTCAGCTAAGACTGCGTTTTTTACATCGGATGCCACTGTTCGCAAGTCGAACGGCAGCATCCGATTTTTTCGCCTTTCTGTCCTGTTTACTTCACTTCCACTGTGAACTCTCCGCTCATTCTTCCATAACGGTAAATAGACGAGGTAAGATAATCCTCCTTTGGCGTTGCCTTCCTAACCGTATCTAAAAGAACTCCTTTCAGATCCTCCGGATAAACAGCATCCGTGCTGTGAACCATTACTTCATGGACACTGGTAAACACCAGATACAGATCTGATTCCAGCAGCTCTGCCAGCCTCCTGGCCACTCCCGGAAGAAAAATTGCCGCTGCCCCATTGGTACGTTTCTCCGTGCTAAGGCAATTTCCGGCAATTCCCCTGTTTGGTTTATACTGGCTCAGAATATCCATAAAATTATCACCGGAATATTCTTTATCAAAGAGCATTTTTTCCCAGTGATAAATTCTCGGCGGGCTGATAAAATAAGTATTCACAAGAGCAGCCTCGAAAACATCCTCCCTTTCCTTTCTCCATTTTTCCAGAAAATACTCTTTAACCTTTGTACTCAGAATATAACCGTCTTTCTCCCCTGCAAGATAATAAAGAACAAGGGCAATATCTCCAACCTGACGATAAATCGTATCCTTCAATACGGCTGTGTTCCTCTCGGTGTTAAGAAGCCGGACAAAAAGTTTTCCTTTTATTTTCTCATAGTTGTCAAGATCCTCAATATCACAGATCACACAGGTCTCCCTGGCCTTTTTGATCTCCCGTACACAGTCATGGATGATATTCTCCAGCTTATGCTCCTGACAGTATCTCTCATAAAGCTCTTCTGTATGCAGCCCGCAGACCTGGCGCGTTTTATCAACAGGCCTGCACTCCACAAAAAGCCTGTCTCCTGTACATCCGTACAGTTCTCCCTTCCTGGCAAAATAAATTTCCTCTTCCTCAAGATCCATAGCAGCAAGAAGAAGTTTTCTCAGATCTGTAACAAAAGTTTCATACACATTTTCCATATTCTGATTTCCTTTCTGTGAAACATGCGGACGAATGTCCCTGATAAGATAGATGACTGTGCACTGTACACAGTTTCTGACAGATTTGAACTGATTTGATAATCAACTGTATTGTATCATTCATTACCGAGATCAGTTAAATAGATCTGTAAAAGATTTGCCTATGCAGAAAATAGAATACTCTGCTGACTTGAGTTGTCTGCTGTATGGAACAGTATAAAAGATATTATCACATTTGTAAAGAAGTTTTCATCGACAGAAAAAGCAGCTTTCGCTGCTTTTTCCTGTCATATTTATTCTGTTATTTTTGCTCTGTGTCCAATTCTGCAATTTCTCCCCGTTATTCAAAATGGATGAGATCCGGAAAGCTCCCTCAGCAACTCTATATCACTCTGCTGCACTTTTATATTCGTTGTCAGCTTCTCCCCCTCAGGGCTTATATAAGTTACCTCCAGGATACTACCCTCACGAATTCCCCGTCTTGACACCGCACTGCAGAATGCCGGGAATTTCGGATGATTCTGTTTGAATGTATTCCAGGCATTCATAATTTTCATCATGTTTCCGATATTACCAATACCCATAATTGTTTTATACTCCCTATTACTGCTGCGCTTTTTTCTTAAAATAATTTTTAACAATAGGCTTCACTCTATCCTGTACTTTCACAGGTAAATGATAATAGACCCTGCGCAGGAAAGTAGGACGAGTCTGAACCGGTTCATTTATCTTAACATGAATGTCTGACGCTTCCGCACTTTCTACTTTAACAGGATAAGCCTGATATGTCTTGATCCTCTTTTCAGAAAACATAGCATTTTTTAACCATTCCTGAAAAAATGCCTTTTCCTTTGTCATAATCTCTTCTACCTGAGTATAATCCATCGGTTCAAGGAAATGATCATTCTTGATAATATCAAAAGGATTTGTTACAAAACGATCCTCCACATGAAAAAGTTTTGTAAGAGAGACAAATCTGGTCATACCTCTGTGTGCATTTCCAATTCCCGCAAACGGTTTATGATAAATAATCGCAAAACTCATTCCATGACAGGAATCAGTAAGAACATAACTGCTGTTCTTGAAATAGTAAACCCAATCCTGAAATGTAACATTCTCAAGAATAGTATCCATATCCATTTTTTCTTTATTAGACTCATAATTCCATGGTGTACCGTCCAGAATATGAATTGTTCTAAGCCCAAGTTTTTCAGAAAGATGCCGAATCACTTCTTTCTTTTCAGGTGTCGGATCCAAAATATAGGTAAGCATATACGGCTCTTTTTCATTGCGTGTAGATTCTGCTGCAATATCATCATATACCTGTCTATCCGTTGAAAATACAGGATCAAGTACTCGGGTAGCATCCACTCCAAATACTTTCTTCATAATACCAACTGCGGATTCCTCACGCACAGAAATCGCATCGAAACGTTTAAAGTATTCACTCGCAATGATACGCTCTCTATTCGTGCGAAAATCACGGTCATGTCCAAAGGATGCTGCAACTGCAACTTTTTTCTTTTCATCACGCACAAAATCCATAAGAAAACTTTTTCCAAAGTTTCTTGCAATGCCATAATTCCAGACCTGATCAGAGCCAATCACAAAAGAATCGCAGATATGATTCAGAATACGCATTTCATTTAATTTGTATCTCTTACTTACATGAAAATGAGAATTTGCAAAAATACGGCTGTGATTTTCCTCTGCCAGTTCTCTATCATTTCCTACAAACCCAGGTTTATCTATCATAAGAACAGAAAGCCCAAGCCCCTGCAGCTGTTTCATCAATCCATAATAAGTTGCAATACTTCCATAATTACATCCAAACCATACACCCAGAATGCCGACATCATAACGATTTTCCATACAGTACCTAACTGCTTTATGCATGCTCGTGTAATCTAACATTTCAAAGAAACGATCTCTCTGAGAATGAGCCTGCATATGCTCTTTAAAACGATTTTTCCAGGTAACAGCTTCCAGCGGAACCTTTTCAAAAATCTGTGTGTTTGCACTGATCTCTTCTACAATCTTACGCCCTTTCTCATTATTCACAAGAATCAGAGAAGTTCCTCTTCCATCACTTAATTCCGCTTTATATTTGGCTATTCCCCAACAGTCGCCAATTGTAATATCTCCCTGGCGAGGTATAGAAGCAAATTTGCAATTCTCACAGCTCTTTCTGAGAAACAGACTTCTGTAAGAGCCTTTCACAAATGGATCCAGCTCTCCTGAACCCATATATGTCTGTCCATCTTTTAGAACAACCGCACAGGTAGTTCCATTATATCCATAACGTTTTGTACGGAAATAAAATCTTTTTATATTTTCACGCCCAAAGGTTTCATCCAGATATCTTTCAAAAACTTTAGGAGATGTACCGCCATGACACATAAGATCTACGGTGATTAATCCTTCTCTTTTATCTCCCAGATATGCCTTTAAGCCGGCAGCCTGACATGGTGTACCTGTAAAAAGAACTTTTGTACCCTTTTCGAGAAGTTCTTTAATACGTGGGAATATATCTCCAAGATCACTTTCCACATATTTTGATCTCCTCATTGGTTCGATTTCTTTTTCATTCTTGGCGATCGTATGGAATATATGGAATTTTTCATCCATAACAACTCCGCAGACAACTCCGCCCTGCGCAAGCACATTTCTTGCAATCAGAGTAAATGCACCGCCTGAAGTGCTATCCATTCTAAGCTTATCATCTGCCCAGACCGCATAGCTTTCAGGTTCCGGCGCATTGCTCATATCTTTCGGACAGATGGACGGACAGATTTTTCTGCATTTTCCACAGCCTGTACATTTCTCCTCGTCTACAGCAGGATAGCGAAAACCTTCGCTATCCTGTTCCATCGTGATCGCCCCAAACGGGCAGCTATAGACACAGGCACTGCAGCCGTAACACTCTGTTTTCTTTAAATCCCCTATATGTTTTACACTCATTTATCCATCTCCAAATATTTTCTCCAGAAGCTTTCTGAAGTGAATTCTTTTCTGTGAGTTCTGTATTCCTTCTCCAAACGCAAATGGATTTTTTTATAACGGCTGAAAAGCTTACGCTCTCTGTTAAAAAGCTCAAAAAATCTCTTCTTGTCCATTTCTCTGTATGCCCCCAGTTTCAGGTGTGGATTTACTGCAAGAAGTCTCTTTCTGAAGAAATATCGGTGTGGTGAATAATACCAGTCATAGGCTACCGGGACAGTTTCTTTCTTCAGAAGCTTCTCCGGCCAGAAATGTCCGTTATAAGTAATTCTGTACAGGAAAGTTTCCCATGATTTACGCGGAAGATCCGGTGTATAGACACTGAATGCCTTTGTTGGAGCCTCCGGGAAATTGGAAAGCGGTTCCATTTTCTCATTTTTCTGAGATTTCTCTTTGAGTAGCTTCTCGCCCTGATTCTTCATGAAGAATTTATAGCCCTTCATATAATCTTCCAGCGCATCAAGAAGAAGCTCTGCTCCATCGTAATTAAACCGGAGAAGGTTTACACGGACCAGTTTACGGATACGTGCCATAACGTCTGCATTCTGGCATACTCCACTGGCTGCCTGAAGCATCAGCGTATTTCTGTGAACCTGATAGAATTCCATTGCGCCATTGAATTTATTCGTAAAGCCCATATGCCAGATACAGATACCACTCAGCGTGATAAATTTTGCCTTATTCCGAAGACTGTATTCAACATCATCACCTCGCACAAACACAGGCAGCGGCAAATTATCCTTACGTACAAATTCTGCCGGAATACAGCAGTACCACCAGCCGGCATAAGCATTCTTAGGCTGATGGAACATTTCCTCACAGCGAAGGATGTCTTCTATTTTTCTTGTATCTACACGGTCTTTAACCGGACCATAAGTTCCCTCGTGATCCATAAATCCAACATCCTCATATAAGTAATTCATCTCTTCATAAAAAAGCATTGCCCCGCTGATAAAATGATCCTCATACTCCGGACGAACGATTTTCAGAAGATTGTAGGTACGGATAAGGCTCTCCGGAAGGATCATGACATCATCGTCCATAAGAAGAACATGCGTTGGTTTTTCTTTATGGTCCATAGCCTCAAGCATACCCCTTGTGAATCCGCCGGCACCGCCTACATTAAGGTTCGGATGCACCATCACATGCTCTGTCTGAATCTCTTCTGCCGGAAGTGTGCGTCCATTATCTACCACATGGATCCACAGATTCTCCGCAAGGCTGTCATTTCCTGCAAGTACCGTATCTTTCAGAAGCTGAATGTTCGGAAGAATATAATCCTCTTTCTTGAATGTTGTCGTACAAAGATGGAGGGATACGTGGCGTATCTGATCCTCCTCAATCTCTGTAGCATACTCTCCGCCATAGACCACACAGGTACCATGTGTATGGATTTCAAAACCGGCCAGCATCAGATTATTCTCCGGATATTCAAGGCTGATTTCCTGTGCCTCTTCCGCAGAAATTTTGGCTCTGCGAAGAACTTTCCGGATATATTGCGTATCCTTCTTCTCGTAACCGGTAAGAAGAAGCTCCATCTCCCCTTTTACACGCAGTTTCAGGATCAGCTTCTCCGCATATGTGTAGGTTTTCCATTTCAGAACTGAAATAGAGTTAAAATAAGTACAGAAATCAATCACCTGTCCCGCACCTAAAACAATATTTTTCTTTTCTCTGTCATACACAGGACGGCTGCTTTTAAAAAACATTTCCCAATATGCTTCCAGCCTGTCATTGTCGCAGAACAGGATATTCTGCAGTTTGTAATTTTTACTCATTTTCGTCAATCTCCAAATATTTATTCCAGAATTCTTCTGTTATCAGTCTCTTCCAGTTCCTGCTATAGCTCTCCCTGGCTTTTTCAAAATACCTGTCTGTTTTCCTCAATGCCAGTAATAAATATATGCCCAGACGTATAGTCTCCGGCAGGCTCTTATCTGCCTTCAGACAAAGACCTGCTGAATCTTCATAAACAATGTGTTTCTTTTTGGCTGCGGTGTACACACTGACATCCGGAGTTGTATAAAACACATTTTTCTCTGTGTGATCCATTTTTTTCAGTTTGGGGACTCTTTCCGCTACTTTTGCGTGAATCTCTACTCCATCTGATTCTTCCAGCCATCTTTCACCCTTCAGGAAATCCAGCATACCACAGATATTCAGATAAATATAGGAATATCTGCCCCGCAGGAAATTTCCTGCAACCCATTTAACAAGAAATCTTTTCCATTCGCGGCTGTCCCAATCATTGTGATGGATTGCATTTACGATGGCCATGTTTCGGATATCGTAATACTCCCCCATCTGGGGAAGTTTCTTAATAACAGCTTCATGCCAGACCCCGATGCCATTTAATGTCATCAGTTTTCCCAGGCGGATGCCGTACTCAATATCATCTCTGTGAATAAACAAGGGAAGCGGAAGGCCTTTTTCCCGAATAGCGGATACCGGTATTGCGCAATACCACCAGCCGCCGTAATCCCAGTCCTGTACCTCTGTATTCTTCAAAAGGGATTCCCTCTTTCGAAGATCCTGATACTGACCACATCCCCGGATCTCGCCCCGGTTCCAGAAGGCTCCGCATTCAAACTGTTTCCACGGAATATCCCTCTCTATAAGAGCCCCTCCCAGAGGGGCATCCTGCCACTCTTTTTTTACAACAGAAAGAAAACAGCCCGTTTTTCTGAGAACATCCGGATTCAGGATAATGTCATCATCCATCAGGATCACATGGGTAAATGCAGGATTTTTCAAAGCTTCCATCATACCTCTTGTAAAGCCGCCGGCTCCACCGCAGTTCCTGTTTGGAACAAGATGTACCCATTCCGGGAGCATATTCAAAGTGAGCGTATTTCCATTATCTATGAGAAAAATCTCCGGGCGTTCTTTTATGTCCATTCCAGAAATCCTCTCAAGATTTGCAATAACCTCTTTCTCACGGCGGCAGGTGCAGATCACCACTGCCAGATTGACTTCCTGCTGCGCTTCCACTTCTGTCTGAACTGTTATATCCCGAAGATATCCCCCACGTTCCAGACCCTCTACACGGATCCAGAAGGCTTTTGAATACTGAGGAGCCGGTACTTCAAAGGTCACTGTCCTCTCCTGCCCGTTTCCTGCCAGACATTCTTTCTCACCGCTTACAACGGTTTTCTTTCCATCTGTATGGCAGAGAATCACACGGCAGTTTCCACCTGCTGTAATATTAATGCGCAGTCCGTTAAGTTCTGCCCACTGTGACCACTGCTCCGGGTAAAATCCATTAAAATACGTAAAGAAATCTGCCTTTCCTTTTTCCGGTACATACAGGGATTTTTTTTCACCGTTTTGTAGCCGGACACCTTTTGTTCCCTGATAATAAAGTCCGTAATTCTCTTCTTCACTGTCAGGAAGCATCAATGTCTGTATTGTTCTATACTTCATTTAATTTCTCCCTAAGCCTCATAATAAAATGCCCCGGATAGTATAACAGATATCCACTCTTCCGGATAGCCCATACAAATTTATTTTCAACTGCATTGTAGATCTCCGGATAGCTGCTCTGTATTGTTTCGTCCATTCTGTGCAGCCTGCGGCATACCCTAGCCGAACAGGGAAAACTTAAATATATTTTAAAATGGCTGCTGAGCACATTGGCAATTCCTTTTTGCAGATAAATAAGATACTCCCTGTCAACATCAGCCATCCGCACCTTCCGGTAATATCTGAGCAGGCTTTTCAGAACCCGTTCATGATTCCGGTGGTTCTGGCGCATTTTTTCCAGGGTCATGCTCTGCCCTTGCCGCCCCAGTCTGTACATGTATACAAATTCATCCAGAAATGTGATCGTCTTTACTTCCGGGATCGGATACATTACAAACTCAACATCTACATAATAACAGTTTTCATCAATCCGCATTCCTGTCCTGCGGACCAGTTCCGTGCGTATTGTCATGGAATGCATCTTGACAAAGGTTTTCCCAGCCACTTCATGAAAATCATATTTCCGGCCGTATTCTACTCCCGGGAACGGATGTCTATTCTGTACACTCTTCTTTCCGCCTGATTCATAGACCCAGAAAAAATTACTCCAGACAATATCCGTATTATATTTCTCCAGTCCCTCTACCAGCCGGATAAATCCTTTTTTATTCACCCAGTCATCACTGTCAAGAACCTTTACATATTCACCTGATGCGTTATCCATTCCTGTATTAATGGCCGATCCATGGCCGCCATTGGGTTTGCTGATCACACGGACAGATTCCGGATGTGTCCTGGAAAATTCCATTGCAATCTCCTCTGACCGGTCTGTTGATCCATCCAGGACAACCAGAATCTCAAGCTTATCCAAGACTTCTCTGATCATCAGTGATTCCAGACACTGGCGGATATATTTTTCCATATTGTATACCGGAATGATAACTGACAAAATCTTTCCCATATTCTCCAACCTCTTACTTCATTATATATGAAATCGCATCACGGATCCCAGCCACGTATACCAGCTTAATTCCCCTGATACTCTCGGTTGCTGCCCGGTTCACTTCCGGCAGGATCACTGTCTCAAATCCCAGTTTCTTCGCCTCCTGAACACGTTGTCCGGCCATGCTGACCGCACGCACCTCACCGCTTAATCCAATCTCGCCAAAAGCCATTACCGTGTCCGGAATTACAATATCCCTGCTGCTGGAAATAATCGCAAGACAGATCCCGAGATCAATAGCCGGTTCCGTCATCTTCATTCCACCTGCAATATTCACGTAAGCGTCAGAAGCAGCAAGGTGTACCCCTGCTTTCTTCTCCAGCACTGCCATAAGAAGGTTCACACGGTTAAAATCCGTACCGACTGCGGTTCTCCTTGGAATGCCAAAATTACTCTGGCAGACGAGAGCCTGGATCTCCACCAGAATCGGTCTTGTTCCTTCCATGGAGCACGCAACCACAGAACCGGAAGCATTCTCCGGTCTTCCATTCAGAAGAAACTCGGAAGGATTCTTTACTTCCTCAAGCCCTGTGCTCTGCATCTCAAAAACACCGATCTCATTCGTGGATCCGAAACGATTCTTCACCGCGCGAAGTATCCTGTAGGAAGCATGCCTGTCTCCCTCAAAATACAGCACCGTATCCACCATATGTTCCAGGACACGGGGGCCTGCCACATTTCCCTCTTTGGTCACATGACCTACGATAAAAATGGAAACTCCCATTCCCTTGGCAATCTGCATCAGGGCATTCGTGGATTCCCTTACCTGGGAAACGCTTCCGGGTGCAGAAGAAATATCTTCATGGAACATCGTCTGGATCGAGTCCACAACAGCCACATCCGGTTTCGTTTTCTCAATGATCTCACGGATATTCTCCAGATTAGTCTCACAGAGAAGCTTCAGCTTATCATTAAAGCTTCCAAGTCTGTCTGCCCGAAGCTTGATCTGCCGGAGCGATTCCTCACCGGAAATATACAGAACTGAAACTCCCCCGGACGAAAGATTCCTGCAGACCTGAAGAAGCAGTGTGGATTTACCGATGCCCGGATCCCCGCCAACCAAAATAAGGGAGCCGGGGACGATTCCGCCGCCCAGCACCCTGTCCAGTTCGCCGATCCCACAGCTCTGACGTTCATCGCAGGAAAGGCTGATATCTTTCAGAATTACGGGATTGTTTTTTTTCTGTGTTGTCTTTGTACTGCCGGAGGATGTCTTCTTCGAAGAAACAGTTTCCTCCACAAAGGTATTCCATGCCTTGCACGCAGGGCACTGTCCCATCCATTTAGCTGACTCGTATCCGCATTCCTGACAGAAATATACTGTTTTTTTATTTTTTAGCATTTTACGATTTTCACTTCAGCCTTGGTATTCGCATCCAGCTCAACACTGAATGAAAGCTTTCCGCCCAGGTTCGTTGTCATGGTACCTGTGCTTGCCCCGTCGATAAATACCTGATACTCAGCCTCCGCTTCAAGCTCCACTGTGATCTGGGAATCCTCAAAGCCCTGCACCTCGAAGCTCATTGTAGTTCCATCCTGCTGAAGGTGGAATACACTGGTTCCCGGAACGGACTCATATACGAACATTCCATTACGCTCAAGCTTGGTGATCTCCTTATATGTTTTTACTTTATACATATCTCCCTGATACTGATAATCAGACAGCTTGGATTTCTGATTCAACTCGTAATCTCCAAAACTGATAGTACCATTCTCTTCTGTACGGATCAATTCCTGTACCACTGCCATGATCTTATGTCCTCCTGAAATTCTTTTGTTGTAGATTTTGCAATTTTGTTAATTATAACTTATTTCTTGTTTTTTTGCCATAGTAAGTAACAAAATTCTTATGTTTTTATTTCCCGGAATCTGACACGGCAAAGCAGATCTTTTTATCTTTTACTTTTACCTGCACAGTATCTCCCGGTTTAATACGTCCCTCGAGAATTTCTGTCGCCATCTCATCCTCGATCTTTGTCTGGATCGCGCGTCTCAAAGGTCTTGCACCATATTTGCTGTCAAAGCCGGCGTCCGAGATCAGATCCTTTGCCGCGCCTGTGACCTTCAGCGTAATGCCAAGCTGTTCCTGGCAGCGGCTCTCAAGATTCTTGAGAAGAATGGTAACAATCCGGCGGATATTCTCTTTGTTAAGAGAATGGAATACCATGATCTCATCAATTCGGTTGAGAAATTCCGGCTTGAACATCCGGCGTACTTCTTCCATGACACCCGACTTCATTCTATCGTAATTCTGCTTCTCTGTATTGCCGGACATAAACCCAAGCTGCTTCGGTTCCATGATCGCCTGGGCACCTGCATTGGAAGTCATAATGATGATCGTCTGCTTAAAATCCACTTTTCTTCCATGGGCATCTGTAATATGCCCGTCATCCAATACCTGCAGAAGAATATTAAACACATCCGGGTGGGCCTTCTCAATCTCATCAAAAAGGATCACGCTGTACGGATTCCTGCGCACTTTCTCACTAAGCTGTCCGCCTTCTTCATATCCAACATATCCAGGCGGCGATCCGATCATCTTGGAAACACTGTGTTTCTCCATATATTCAGACATATCCACCCGGATCATAGACTGCTCGCTTCCAAATACAGCTTCTGCCAGTGCCTTGGAAAGCTCTGTTTTTCCGACTCCTGTAGGACCGAGGAACAAAAAAGAACCAATTGGTCTTGCAGGATCCTTCAGGCCAACTCTGCCACGCTTCACTGCACGGGCTACTGCCGATACCGCTTCATCCTGTCCGATCACACGTTTCTTAAGAACCTTCTCCAGATTTGCAAGGCGGCGGGATTCTCCTTCCGTAAGACGCTGCACCGGGATCTTCGTCCAGTCGGATACAATATCTGCAACTGCTGCCTCTCCTACTGTAAGCAATCTCCTTTTCCCTCTGCGTTCCGCTTTTTTGCGGATCTTCTCAAGCTCTTCCTCCGCCTCATTCTGCCTTATCTGTGCTGCTTTCGCGCCTTCCAGATCTGCATCTGCAACTGCCTGTTCTTTTTCCTTGAGAATATCATGGATCCTGCGCTCCAGGGCTTCTGCCTCCGGTGACGGACGGTATCCTGCCAACTGCACCTTGGATGCCGCCTCATCAATAATGTCAATGGCTTTGTCCGGAAGGAAACGGTCATTAATGTAACGGACCGACATCTTCACAGCCGCTTCCAGTGCCTCATCCAGGATCTCAACGCCATGATGCTTTTCGTAGTATGGGCGCAATCCTTTTAAAATTTCCACAGCCTCTTTCTCAGCAGGCTCTTCCACAGTCACCGGCTGAAAACGTCTCTCCAGCGCAGCGTCTTTCTCTATATATTTCCTGTACTCCTCCAGAGTTGTGGCTCCGATCAGCTGAAGCTCACCCCTGGAAAGAGACGGTTTCAGAATATTGGACGCATCCAGTGCTCCTTCTGCACCGCCGGCCCCGATGATCGTATGGATCTCATCAATAAAAAGCAAAATTCCCTGCTGTTCCCTCACCTCATCGATCACATTTCGGATGCGTTCTTCAAATTCACCTCTGTATTTACTTCCTGCAACCATTCCGGAAAGATCCAGAACAACGACTCTTTTATCCTTTACTGTGTCAGGAACCAGACCTGTGACGATCCGCTGTGCAAGCCCCTCTACGATGGCTGTTTTTCCGACACCTGGTTCTCCTACCAGGCACGGGTTGTTCTTGGTTCTGCGGCTCAGGATCTGTATCAGGCGCGCGATTTCTTTATCCCTTCCCACTACAGGGTCCAGTCTGCCTTCTTCTGCCATCTCTGTAAGATCTCTGCTGTACTGGTCAAGCGTGGGAGTTGTGCTTCCGTTTCTGTTCCTGGCCGCTTTTACTGCCTGAAATTCTTCTGCAATGGCATTGCTGTCCATTCCCATTGCTGTAAGTACCGCTGCATACAGTTTCTGGATATTCGCTCCCATGGTATACAAAAGCCTCGTACCCACACAGTCTGTCTCTTTCAGCATAGCCAGCAGAAGATGCTCGGTTCCTGCCTCCTCAAAATGCATGGCTTCCGCTTCTGCATATGCACTCTCAAAAACCCGCTGTGTCCTCGGGCTAAATCCCGGTTTCTGGGCAGGTGCTGTATTTCCCGGCGGTGCGATCAGTTTATCGATCAGAGCCAATGCATTTTCCGCCTGGATACCGAATTCCTCAAGCACTCTGCCCGCCGTCCCTTCTTTTTCCTGCAAAAGACCGACCAGCAGATGCTCCGTGCCGATATAACTATGTCCGCAGGAGCAAGCCGCCTGTTTCGCCAGGGCAAGAACATTCTGTGCCTGCTTTGTAAATCGTTCCTGCATGATGTCTCCTCCTATCTGTCTGCGTCATATTCATCAAAAATCTCATCCACCAGCTGATGGATCTCTTCTCTTGTTACATTCTTGCAACAGCCCCAGGCCATTGCCACTGTAAGATTCTGTTTCATCTCTTCCAGGGCTCTTACCTTATCTGCATCAATGGAGATCACAGCTCCTTTTCGTCTGTCAATGGTCACAAAACCCTCCTGGCGAAGCAATGCATATGCTTTATTTACCGTATGCATATTGATTCCTGCAATACTTGCAAGCTGCCGTACAGAAGGCAGAGCATCCCCCTCATGAAGCCTGGCTGTAGCTATCCCCATTATGATCTGATTGGTGATCTGCATGTAGATCGCCTCATCACTGTTAAAATCAATTTCTATCACCATCGGGTAATCTCTCCTCTATAACAGCAAAAGGCTGCACAGTTTCATATCCTGGCAGCCTGCTGTGATTTATTTTTTTATTTGGCGACTCCTGCGATCTTCTCTACCTGTTCCTTGTTCAGGATCAGATTGAATCCAAGCGGATTTACCACATAAGCACTCGCCTGCGGAATCATCAAGCCCGGAAGCTTATCCATACTTACTTTCGCAACACGGAGATTCTTTCCTCTTCCGAATTTCTCAAATTCCATGACATCCGTGAATACAGGCTGAAGGATCTTGTCATCTTTATTCTTAAGATATGGAATATGAAGTTTTCCGTTTTCTTCCTGCTCTGCGTTGATGGCAATCAGAAACTCCGCCTTTCGGAGATTCGCGATCAGCTCCTCCTCCAGTTCACGGATATTTTTATGCTCTTCCTGCTTCACCGGACGGCGGAGTTCCTGCATAAAGTAAATGCCGGAAAGCTCAAGAGAAGGATTGAGAAGAGGTCTCCTGGCCGGTTCGATCTTGCTCATATCTCTCTGGCTTGCAATCCTCTGGATCTCTACTTCGATCTGCTTGTCCCCATCTGTCCAGATCACACTGTTCACCCCAATCGCGTACAGAGTACCATACAGTCTCGGAAAATCTTTCTTTTCGTATTTCATGCCCATAAGAAGGATCTTGTCCTCCAGGAGCTGTTTTCCATATTCTTTGATTTCTTCTTCAGTGGCAAAAATCCTCGCCTGATCATTAAATGTCTCCTCATCACAGGTGACATATGGAAGCTTGGTAGCCTGAGAATATGCCACAAAAACTTCCTCCCTGTTTCTGAGTTCCTGAATTGCTTCTTCTACACTGATTCCCATTTTTCTTGTCCTCTCTGCCTCATCATCCGGATGCGACACTTCATCAAAGAAAATGGTTTGTTCTTTTTATATCTGTCAGCATCCGGCTTTTATTATTGATAACTATTTACGGCATTTATAGCTGATGTTATTTTACAATAAAAGCAACAATTTCGTCAAGCTGTGCTGACTGATACCTGCAACATATTTACAGTCACTGTCCGCTTACGCCTCGTCAATGGCCTTTCCAATATCGTGGCGCATATATTTATTTGCAAAATCGATCCATTCAGTGGCTTCGTATGCATTCTTCCTGGCTTCCTTAAGCGTTTTTCCCTTAGCAGTGATACCAAGGACACGGCCACCGTTTGTAACGATCTCGCCATCCTTAAATCTGGTTCCCGCGTGGAAGCAGTAATATCCGTCTCTGCCCTTAAAATTTTCAAATCCGTGGATCGGAATACCTTTCTCATATTTCACCGGATAGCCGTCACTTGCAAGAACTACGCACACAGCGGCATTATCCTGGAATTTCAGGTCGATCTGATCAAGCCTTCCGTCAACGCAGGCTTCCATCACCTCAAGAATATCATTCTCCATACGCGGCAGAACAACCTGTGCTTCCGGATCTCCGAATCTTGCATTATACTCCAGAACCTTCGGCCCGTCTGCGGTAAGCATCAGTCCGAAAAAGATAATCCCCTTGAACGGGCGGCCTTCTGCTGCCATGGCATCTACCGTCTTCTGATAAATATATTTTTTGCAAAATTCATCAACTTCCTCTGTATAGAAAGGGCTCGGGGAGAAGGTTCCCATTCCTCCTGTATTGAGTCCCTGATCTCCATCCTGCGCACGTTTATGATCCTGTGCAGAAGTCATGGTACGGATCGTCTTTCCATCAACAAAAGAAAGTACAGAAACCTCCCTGCCCGTCATAAATTCTTCAATAACCATGGTATTTCCGGCATTTCCGAATTTCTTGTCTTCCATGATTTCCTTCACGCCGTCCTCAGCCTCTTTAAGATCCTTACAGATCAGAACGCCCTTACCAAGTGCAAGCCCGTCAGCCTTCAGAACGATCGGAAATTTCGCTTCTGATCTTAAATATACAAGTGCCTTCTCCGGATCATCAAAATTCTCATAGGCTGCTGTCGGGATCTCATATTTTTTCATGAGATCCTTGGAAAAAGCCTTGGAGCCTTCCAGGATAGCCGCATTCTTACGAGGTCCGAATACGCGGAGTCCCTGTTCCTCAAATACATCTACAATGCCGCCAACAAGGGGATCATCCATCCCAACGATGGTGAGATCGATCTCTTTTTCTTTGGCAAATGCAGCCAGCTTCTCAAATTCCATTGCTCCGATATCTACACACTCTGCATATTCTGCAATTCCTGCATTTCCAGGTGCGCAGTAGATTTTATCTGCCTTCGGGCTTTTTGCAACGCTCCATGCGATGGCGTGCTCTCTTCCGCCGCTTCCTACGATTAATATCTTCATCTGTCTACTCCTTTGTTTCATCTGTCTTCTGATTACTTTAAAGAAACGATTCCATCTGTCACTGTGATCCTGCCATTTGCAATGAGATCAATAGCTTCCGGAAGGATCTTCCACTCCGCTTTCTCCATCACTCTTCTCTGAAGCTCCTTGGAGGTGTCTCCGTCTTTAACCTTTACGGCCTTCTGAAGGATGATCGGGCCTGTATCTGTACCTGTATCAACGAAATGCACGGTAGCACCTGTCACCTTCACGCCTCTTGCAAGCACTGCATCATGAACCTTCAGTCCATAATAGCCCTTGCCGCAGAATGACGGAATCAGGGACGGATGAATGTTGATGATCTTATTCGGATAAGCTTCCACTATCATAGCCGGAATGGCAACCAGATATCCGGCAAGAACGACCAGATCCACGCCCCGCTCCTGAAGCTTTTCAAGAAGTGCCCTGTGAAAAGTCTCTCTGTCCGGATAGTCCTTAGGTGCAATACATAAAGCTTCAATATTATGCTTTCTTGCTCTTTCCAGAGCATAGGCAGAAGCATTATTACTGATCACAATATCCACTTCCGCATTTGTAATATCTCCGGCATCCATCGCATCCAGGATCGCCTGGAGATTCGTTCCGCCGCCGGAAACAAGAACTCCTACCTTTAACATAAGGTCACTCCCTTTTCACCTGCTTCAATACTTCCTACTACATATGGCTTGTCACCTGTGCTGCGGATAGCTTCCATCGTCTTGTCAACATCTGCCGGATCTACTGCAAGGATCATTCCAAGGCCCATATTATATGTATTGTACATCATATGCTCGTCAATATCTCCTTTTTCCGCGAGAAGCCTGAAGATTGGAAGTACCGGATAGCTGTCTTTTTTAACAACAGCCCTTGTGCCTTCTTTCAGCATACGGGGAATATTCTCATAAAATCCACCACCTGTGATATGGCTGCATGCGTGGATCTTTACACCGGCATTGCGAATGCTCTTCAATGCCTTTACATAAATTCTGGTCGGTGCGATCAGGGCCTCCCCAAGAGTTGTGCCAAGCTCTCCATAGTAGGTATCCAGAGATTCCTTTGTCATATCGAACACTTTACGGACAAGGGAAAATCCGTTGCTGTGAACACCTGTGGAAGCCATACCGATGAGGACATCACCCGGCTTCAGGGCCTCTCCTGTAAGGAGATCTTTTTTGTCAACGATCCCTACTGCGAATCCGGCAAGGTCATACTCATCCTCCGGCATAAGTCCCGGATGTTCTGCCGTCTCACCGCCGATAAGAGCCGCTTCTGACTGTACACAGCCCTCTGCAACACCCTTTACGATCTCAGCGATCTTCTCCGGATAGTTCTTGCCGCAGGCAATATAATCCAGGAAAAACAGTGGTTCTCCGCCTGCACATGCGATGTCGTTCACACACATAGCTACCGCATCAATTCCGATGGTATCATGCTTATCCATAACCATTGCCACTTTAACTTTGGTTCCGCATCCATCTGTTCCGGAAACAAGTGTCGGCTCTTCCATATCCTTGAATTTCTCCATGGAAAAAGCACCTGAGAAACCTCCGATTCCTCCAAGTACCTCCGGTCTCATTGTCTTGGCAATGTGTTTCTTCATCAGCTCTACTGATTTGTAACCAGCCTCAATATCTACGCCTGAAGTCTTGTAATCCATAATTTCCTCCTTATAACAACACCCTGTTTGTTACAGCTCACTCCGCTCACAGCAACGCGCTCTGCGATGTGCATTACCCGTGAACAGTAACCTTTGTTTTTTTATTTATTTACTGTAATTTCTGTATCCAACTTCCTGGAGCCTTGCATCCTTCTTCTCAACCTGCTCTTTCAGCTCCTGGCTGTAGGCCTTCAGTCTGCCTAAAAGCTCTTCATCTGAAGTCGCAAGGATCTTCGCTGCAAGGAGTCCCGCATTGGCACCGCCGTTGATCGCTACGGTTGCAACCGGGATACCGCTTGGCATCTGTACAATGGAATAAAGGGAATCTCTTCCTCCCAGTGAGGTGGTATGCATCGGAATTCCGATTACCGGCATCGGAAAGATTGCTGCGCACATCCCCGGAAGATGAGCTGCCATTCCTGCGCCTGCAATGATTACTTTGAAGCCTTTTTCTTCTGCTGTCCTGGCATACTCGAAAAATACATCTGGTTCCCTGTGTGCGGAAATGATCTTCATCTCATAATCAATTCCCAGTTTCTCCAGAATATCTGCTGCTTTACTCATAACCGGCATATCCGAATCACTGCCCATTACAATTCCTACTTTTGCCATGTTTTTCTCCTTTCGTGGTACATCGAAACCTTAACCTTCTGTGTTGTCTGCCGCTTTTGTTACTGTTCACTGCGTGACCAGCAATGCTTTTTTCTGTCCACGGCCGTTATGGTTATTCTACGTATAATCTTGTTTTCTGTCAATACGAACGGAACAAGTGTAAATTTACTAATTAACTTATATTATTATTTAATGGAAGATTCTCAAAAGGTCTGTTCAGTTCTTCCGTTCCAGGAAGAACAAATCTTCCGTTCTCGATAATGGAAATCATCTCTCCCTCATCATCGATCACACGGATACTTCCAAGCTCGTCATACGGAATGGTAATGTCCGTATGGCATCCATAATATGCAAGACTCACATCCTCCTTACGCATCTCAGAGATCTCATTATCCCTGGCAATGATCTCTTTTCCGTCAAGATTGTATACAGGTGTATCCTCTGCCCAGCTGTAACAGGTATCACCCACTGCAAAATGTGGTCCCATCTTCTCAGCAATAAGGATCGGAAGCTTGTCAGCAATTCCATATTTCATCGCAGCCACATAAGCCGTCGTATTGGTTCCAATGGCAAACTCACCCATCGGGATCTTCGGATGATGATGAAGGATGTTATCCTCGATATATTTCTTATTTTCTTCCTCTGTCTTAAAGTTAGAACAAGTGTACTCAATTACCTGGCCACAGTCAAACACCAGCTTCAGGTCACGGAACTGAAGACCGTTAAGATATACCTTTTTCACATGGAGGATTCCGCCTGTTCCTGCAAGCTGCGGAGAGGTAAATACCTCGCCTACCGGAATGTTCACATCCGCCACACAATTCTCGAAATTTGTCTGCTTTTCAGGATCAGAAAGCTCATGGAGATGGATCAGGATATCCGTATCGTTATCTCCCCGTCCCCTGATTTCTACCCACTCACAGGTATCCAGAGTGTCGATGATCGTCTGCTGGATTTCCTGATAGCGGTGATAATCCAGGGTATTGATCTTCACGATCTCGTGGAAAATCTCTGCATAATTGCCACCGATCTCAGGAACCGGATATGCAATAATGGTAAAGCTTCTCTCATCCCCCTTAATATAGCGGTTTACGATCTGACCAGATTCATTATCCAGTTCTGTCTGAAGCTTCTGCTGTGCTTCACTTAAGGTATAGGCTTCTGGTTTACTCACCGGTGAAAACGGAGCTTCGCCAAAGGTTTCAATGCAGGCCGGACCGCCATGTACATTGGCCAGGTCTTTATACTTCTCATAGGATGTCTGCATGGCGCGGAGCTTCCTCTTCACAAACTCTCCCTCCAGAAACAACGCGCTGTCCTGACGGTGATCGTAATCGTACTGCGGATTTGCCACACCGCCTGTATATCCCACACGGACAGAACCTCTCTTATTAACCGCATGTGTTGCGTGGCGGTAGATCACCGGACGAAGCCCCATCTCCCTGAATTTCAGGATAGCAGCCCTCACCATACGCTCAAAACCAAGACTGTAACGGATGTTTACTGTTTTTTTCTTCGTAATATCCTTACGGCCCGTGATAAATCCAATCCTGTATCCCTCTGTATAAGTAGATGCCATCTTATCGATCTCATCCTGGGAAAGCGAATTCAGAAATTCTGCCACGCCGATTTCATTTTCTGATATATATTCGCCATATTCATACAAATAACAAAGATTCGAAAGATCAGAATTCATGATAATATCTGCCGCAAAATCAAGCTTCGGATCGATGCCTTCCCGGATCCGCTGTTCCATCATATCCTGGCAGTAATCATTCACATAAGAGCGTAAGATGCCTTCCACTGTGGAAAGTGCCGGAATCTCATCTTCGCAAAAAGCAGAATAGATTTCCAGAAACAGTTCCATAGACACTGTCATATCCCAGAGACGTTTCTCATGTGAATAAGCTATCGTCCCCATCAGCTCTGCATATAGAAAGCTGAATGCTTTTCCGTACTCTCCCAGTTCCTTTACAGCATAGGCCGGATTTCCATAGCTGTTCCCGTAATTTTCCGGAAGAATGTCTTTATAGAAGCGATCGTTCCGTTCCTTCAGCTCTTCGATCGTGAATTCTGACCTTTTCTCATCCATCACATCTGCTGTCATGGCAAGAAACTCTGCCATTTTTCTAAAAAAATCTCCAAAAGGTTCTTTTACCGTGTTCTCTGTTATGATCTCACGGATTCTTGCCTTTGCAAGTCCATAACGTTCTTTCATACATTCGTCCAATTTCTCATCTCCAATCTTATTTTTCATCCTCGATCACATGCCCAAGCGCAATGTGCTTATCGATCAGTTCTTTCATATATTCCCAGATAACCGTGGAACCTTCTCCTGTTTTCCGGTTCCGCCTGTATATCTGGCTCTTTTTCACCTGATGCTCTTCCCAGCTCTTTCCATTGGATGCGTCATTAAGAAAAAGCGGCTGACAGTTATCCAGAACATGAGCAAATTTCGCTTCCGGGGTCTCGTAAGCCTCAAATTCTTCCCAGAGTTCCCTGAGCCATCTTCCCTGATCCTCCGGAAGAAGCCCGTAAATCCGCTCTGCCGCCTTACTTTCTCTTGCTTCTTTGGTCTGTGCACCTTCTTCATCATAGGCATAGGTGTCTCCCGCATCAATCTCTACAAGATCATGGGCCAGCACCATGGGAATCACTTTTCCAAGGTCTATCTCCTCATTGGAATATTCTTTCAGAAGCACAGCCATCAGCGCAAGATGCCAGGAATGTTCCGCATCATTCTCTTTTCGGTTTCCGTCAGCCAGATATGTCTGGCGAAAAATATTTTTGACTTTATCTACTTCCAGAATAAAATCCAGCTGTTTTTTTAAGCGTTCTTTTTCATTCATCTGATCATACCCCTGATAAAAAAAGTCCCAGCCAAATAACCATGATCACACCGTTCAAGATGGACCCGATCATGCTGGTTCTGTGTTTTCGGTTTTCTTCTGAAAAACTTGAAAGCCCCATTGCGAAGCCATATACAGAAAGAAGCATCGCAAAAAATCCCATGCCCCCGATGAGTCCTCCCATCCTTCCGTCAAAAAAAAGCTCAAGCACCACAGCCACAATAAGAAGCCCAAAGGAAGCAGCCGCCAGTCCAACTGACAGCTTTCCCCTGGCTGCTTCCCTCTTTTTTGCAAATGCATATCTATATCTTCTTGCCATTATGTTTTCTCCTAAAAATCTCGCAGACCGCATAAATCCCATATCCAAGTGCTGCGCCCAGAGTATTCAGTATCATATCATCCACATCAAAGCATCCCACCCTCGTGATCAGCTGGATCACCTCCACACTCAAGCTGATGCTGAATCCGGATAAAATGATCAAAAATCCATTTCTCATTCTTCTGGCTATCACCGGAAGAACGAATCCATAGGGCACAAATCCCAGTACATTTCCAAAAATATTTGTAAAAAGTGCAAACATTCCCAGTTGTTCCCTGTATGTCCAAAAACGTCTTATTTCCACAAACGGGACAAGATTATAACGAAATTCCCTCTCCGCCAGTGCTACCCGTCCATACCCTTCTGAAAAGAAAAGAAGGTATACCAGAACGAGAACATACAGTACAAAAAAAGCTGTGCCGAGTTTTTTCACCCTGCGTTTTGTCCCTTTATTCAATAGTCTCCCCTGCTTAAATAATCCAAAAAGCCACACGAAGCTGCGTGCGGCTTTTCAGTTATCTCCTTATATCAATATGTCTGATTTTCCCTTGAGCAGTCTCGCACCGTTTACGATCATCAGAATTCCTGTGACAAGCCCCGTCACCAGAACGACAATGCCAAGTGCAAGGCTTCCCGCCCCGCTGCTCGCCATGGTTTTATAGATTTTTTCATTCATGAGCTGTGTCCTCCCAGTTTAAGCGGACCTTCGGAATCCGCTGCTCTTTTTGTTACACAAATATATTATCGCGGCAAGATTATTCCGATAACTGTTCATTGCGTGAACAGTTACTTATTCTGCACCATATTCCTTATAATATGCATCAATGGCAGCTTTCAGTTTGTCATCGATCACTACACGGCCTTTATACTCTTTATTATAAAGATGCTCTACAACCTCTGCCATCGTTACAATAGCCGTTGTCTGAAGGCCATACTTCTCCTCAATCTCTTTTAAGGCACTCTTTGTTCCCTGCCCGCGCTCCATACGGTCAACAGAAACCACAAGACCGATCGGATTTACATCGCCCTGTGCCTTGATGATCGGGAGAGTCTCCGAAATAGAGGTTCCGGCTGTTGTAACATCCTCAATGATCACAACCTTATCGCCGTCCTGGATCGGACTTCCAAGAAGGATTCCCTTGTCACCATGATCCTTAACTTCCTTACGGTTGGAACAGTAACGGATATCCCTGCCATACATCTCACTGATCTCCATTGTAGCCGCTACTGAAAGAGGGATTCCCTTGTAAGCCGGTCCGAAAAGCACATCGAAATCAAGGCCGAATTTGTTCTCGATGGCTTTCGCATAATACTGGCCGAGCTTACGCAGCTGTGCTCCTGTACGGTAAAATCCCGTATTTACAAAAAACGGAGTCTTTCTTCCTGATTTGGTAACAAAATCTCCAAACTTCAGAACATTACAGTCGATCATAAATTCAATAAATTCCTGCTTATACTGTTCCATTTATATAATCCTCCATATTTCCTCGTATACATCAGGACAGATGTCTGTATTCTGCCCCCTATATACTCTTAATCAAGCGGATATTCGCAATCCGCATTCGGTTAACATACTTTTTTTACTTATACCGGATTCATTCTAACATATGTGTAATCGAATTGCAATTCCGGTGTAAACAGCAACCTTATTTGTTACTGTTCACTCCGTTCACAGCAACACCTTATTTCACCACACCGATCAGTTCATTGATATCCGACACCTTCTGTCTTTCAAGAAATGCCTGGATTCCATCCACAATCTCCTCTGTCGCATAAGGATTAAAGAAGTTGGCCGTTCCTACAGAAACTGCTGTTGCCCCTGCCATGATAAACTCAAGTGCATCCTCGCTGGTTGCAATTCCTCCCATTCCGATGATCGGAAGAGATACCGCATTGGCAACCTGATATACCATACGCACTGCTACCGGTTTTACAGCCGGGCCGGACATTCCGCCGGTCTTGTTCGCCAGGGCAAAGGTACGTCTGTTAATATCGATTTTCATTCCTGTCAGTGTATTGATCAGGGAAAGCACATCTGCGCCGCCTGCTTCTGCCGCTTTCGCCATCTCTGTGATGTCTGTTACATTGGGGCTAAGCTTCATGATCACGGGCTGCTTTGCATATTTCCTCACTTCTTTTGTGATGTCCTCAAGAGCCTTCGGATTCTGGCCAAAGGCAATTCCGCCCTCCTTGACATTCGGGCAGGAAACATTGATCTCCAGCATATCCACCGGTTCATTTCCCAGACGTTCTACAACCTCACAGTAATCTCTTGCGGATTTCCCGCAGACATTGACAATGATCTTTGTATCATATTTCTTAAGGAAAGGAATATCTCTCTCACAGAAAACATCAATTCCCGGATTCTGGAGACCGATGGCATTGAGCATTCCGGATGCTGTTTCCGTTACCCTTGGTGTCGGGTTTCCCGGCCACGGTACATTGGCCACGCCTTTTGTCACAACTGCACCAAGCTTATTCAGATCTACAAATTCACTGTATTCCGCCCCGGAACCAAACGTTCCGGATGCGGTCATCACCGGATTTTTAAGTTCTACGCCGGCAAGATTCACATTCATTCTGCTCATAACTCTACCTCCGTGCTCAAAAATACCGGTCCATCTTTACATACCCTCTTATTGTGTACGTGAGAATGAGTATCCACATCTTTAGACCTGCACACACAGGCAAGGCATGCTCCTACACCACAGGCCATACGCTCTTCCATTGAAATCCAGCACGGGATCTCTTTTTCAAGAGCATATGCCTTGATCGCACGGAGCATCGGAGCCGGTCCGCAGGCAAAGATCGCATCTGCCTCAAGGGCATTTTCCCGGATCGCATCCATGACGTTTCCCTTAGTTCCGGCAGATCCGTCCTCTGTTGCCACATACACATCTCCGTAAGCTTCAAATTCTTTATTCAGAAACAGTTCATCCCTGTAGCCAAGAACCATTATTTTCTCCGCTTCCAGCTGTTTCGCAGTTTCAAGCATTGGCGGGATTCCGATCCCACCGCCCATGAGAAAAACTTTTTTTCCTTTAACTGCATCCAGTGGAAATCCGTTTCCAAGAGGTCCCAGCGTCTCGACCGGCACGCCTTCATGAAGCCTGGAAAATTCCTCGGTACCGGTTCCTTTGCCTGTAACACGGTATACCAGTCTCAGTTTACCTTCCTCCCTATCAATCTCACAGAGACTGATAGGTCTTGGAAGAAGCTTGCTTCCGTTTCGGCTGTAAAGAGATACAAACTGTCCCGGAACTGCCTCCCTTGCAATCTCGCCCGCATCCAGCCACATGCTGTAAATATCCCTGCCAATACATTCCTGGCTTAAGATCCTGCAGGATCTTTTCGTTTTTTTTGTCTCTGGTGTACTCATAAGATGCCTCCTGTTTTATCTGTTTTCCAGTGCGCCGCCGATATCTGCGATCATATCTTTTACAGCTGCCCTGGAAGCATCTGCATAATTCTCCGCACCAAACTCTTTATATTTTTCCTGTTTGTATGCAGCAATGATTCCTCTGGAGGAATTTACGATAGCACCAAGTCCGTCCTCATTGAAGAAATGAACAAGATCTGCACCTTTTCCGCCCTGCGCACCGTATCCCGGAACAAGAATAAATGTTTTTGGCATGATCTTCCTTAATACTTTCCCCATTTCCGGATAAGTTGCGCCTACAACAGCACCAACGTAGCTGTAGCCGTCACCCATGAGTTCATCACCCCACTCGGCAACCTTCTCGCCTACCAGTTCATACAGCGGACGTCCGTCGATAACACGGTCCTGGAATTCACCGCTTGAAGGATTGGAAGTCTTCACCAGAACAAAAATACCTTTTTTCTCCTCTTTGCAGACATCCATGAATGGTTTTATGCCATCGGAACCAAGATACGGATTAACGGTTGCAAAATCCTCATCAAAACCTGCATATTTCTTTGAACCTACCCGAACCTGTCCCAGATGTCCTACCGCATATGCCGCAGATGTGGAGCCGATATCTCCTCGTTTGACATCTCCGATCACTACCAGGTCCTTGGCTTTGCAGTAATCTACTGTTTTCTTATATGCAGCCAGTCCCGGAATTCCAAACTGCTCATACATGGCGATCTGTGGCTTTACTGCCGGGATCAGATCGTATGTTGCATCCACGATCCCCTTGTTGTACTGCCAGATTGCCTCTGCTGCCCCTTCCAGCGTTTCACCAAACTCTGCAAATGCTTTCTTCTGGATATGCTCCGGAATATAATTCAGCATAGGATCCAGACCTACAACGATAGGTGCGTTTGTTTTGCGAATATTGCTGATCAGTTTGTTAATCATGATTATTTTTCCTCCTGGTTTTTGAATACAATTTTTCCGTCACAGATCGTATAAAGAACTTTTCCTTTTACTTTCCAGCCGTCAAACGGCGTGTTGTGTCCTTTGGAAGCAAATTTATTCTTATCAATGGCATATTCATGCTCCATATCTACGATGATCACATCTGCCGGACGCCCCTCCTGCAGGGTACCACTTTCAACACCTAAGATCTTCGCAGGATTCAGGCACATCTTCTCTACCATCTGTTTTAAAGTGAGCACACCCTTCTCAACCAGTTCTGTATAAGTAAGGGCAAGGCTTGTCTCAATTCCCACAATACCAAATGGCGCATTCTTCATGGAACCTGTTTTTTCCTTTGCACTGTGCGGAGCATGATCTGTGCTGATCACCTGGATCGTACCATCCTTAAGTCCCTGCTTCAGTGCTTCCACATCCTTCGGTGTACGCAGAGGCGGATTCATCTTGTAATTCGGGTCATCTGTCCTGATATCATCCGAGGAAAGGATAAAATGGTGAGGGCACACCTCTGCCGTGATATTGTCATAGCCTTTTTCTTTTACGATTTTCATCATCTGGGCATCTCCATATGTGGAGCAGTGGCACAGATGAAGATGCACACCTGTTTCAAGTGCCAGAATGATATCTCTGGCCGTGATCGTATCCTCAACTGCATTGCAGATTCCCGGAAGTCCCAGTCTTCTGGCATTCTCATCATCGTTCATGCATCCCTCTCCACGAAGATCAATATCCTCGCAGTGGTCAAAAAACGGAACTCCACATTCAGCTGCAAGTTTCATTGCTTCCCTGCAAAGAGCTGTATTCATTACCGATTTTCCATCTTCGGAAACAGCCGGAATCCCAGCCTCCGCCATACCTTTGATGTCTGCAAGCTCGGTTCCCTTCTCTCCTTTTGTTGCTGCCCCGGCCTGAAGCACATGAATCCCTGATACCTGTGCGGCCTTATTATGTACATAATTCACCCTGTCCGGATTATCGATGGTGGGAGTTGTATTGGGCATGGCAACTACAGTTGTCACCCCACCGCGGGCTGCTGCTGCAGAGCCGCTTGCGATATCTTCCTTATGTGTCTGTCCCGGATCGCGGAAATGCACATGAAGATCGATAATTCCCGGCATTACCAGCAGATCCTTTGCATCGATCACGGTGTCACCGTCTTTTTTCTTCAGCTTCTGTCCAATCTCCGTGATGATTCCGTCTTCCAGATAAATATCGCCTGTTTTATCTGTATCTGTGGCCGCATCCACGATCCGGCCTCCCTGAATCAGAATCCCCATTTATCTTCTCCTCTCATCTTCTTAATAGTAGTATTGTAACCATTCAGCAGTCTGCCATTCCGCAATGGGAAGGTACTGAACAGTTACGCAGTATTTATATTACACTCTACTATATCATACACGAAAATTCTCTTTTTATAAAGATTTTTTTTACAAAGCATCTGAAGCATTTCCAGGCGCGGAAATTGACGGAATTTTCTCCTTGACATTTCAAAACACGGGTTATATAATCAGAACATGGCAAAATATTTAATGTAAAATCACTAGTTTTTAGAGATTATATTTACATAAATATAGTCTGTAAAATCTGGTGATTTTTTATTATCATCAGAAGGCTATTTTAACTTTTTTATTTCTATGGAGGTAACACAAAATGAACAAGGGAACTGTAAAGTGGTTCAACGCAGAAAAAGGTTATGGTTTTATCACAGGTGAGGACGGACAGGACGTATTCGTACACTTCTCCGCTATCAACGGTGAAGGCTTCAAATCTCTCGAAGAGGGACAGGCTGTATCCTACGACTTAACAGAAGGCGCACGCGGAATGCAGGCTGCTAACGTTACAAAGTTATAATTTATAAGATAAATCTATAACCATAAGAAACGTATAAGTCGAACGGGACTGCTCATTCATATGAGTGGTTCCGTTTTTAATATATGATCCATCGAAATCAAAAAAATCCCCGGAATGCCTGCAGCATTTCCATAAATACTGGAACTGCTGCAAAAACATCCCGGGGATTTCTCTTATTTCTGCTCTTATCCTTCGTACTGCTTTCCGCTCACTGACCGTCAGTCTCTGCTTACTCCGCGCTGTCAGAAGACAGACCCGAAATATAATCCGTCAGCGCGGAAGTATCCATCACTGTATCTACTTTAACACTGTTCTCCTTAGCCTGGATCTTCGCATAAGCAGAATAACCAATCCAGCCCACAAACAGAACTGCGATCAGAAGCCATGCCGCCATCTCAAGAACGAATTCTGCACGTTCCCTCTTCATGGCTTTTATACGTGCGGATTTGCCATTTTTATATTTATCAACTTTCTTCTGGCTCATTGTCTTTCTCCTTTGCCGGTTCAAATACTTCGTCTATTATAGCACATCTGTTTCCAAAAGAAAAGTAAAGAGTTCAGGTTATTATACCGCCACGATCACGCCGCCATCATTGGCATACATGCTGCTGACACCCGCAGTATCCATCACTACGATACCTGCCGGGCTCAGTCTCTCGCGGATAGCTTCCTCCAGCATCTTCGCCCTCTCTGGGCAGTTACAATGCGTGACTGCCACTGTCTTGGAGTGGATATCGATTCCTTTTTCACCAATGTGTTCCACCATCTTCACAATAGCCTTGTTCATACCTCTGGCCTGATCCAGCTGACAGATACTTCCTTCCGGCGTGGAACCCATTACCGGTTTGATCTTCAAAGCACTGGCAACCAGGGCTTTCACTCTGCTGAGCCGGCCATTTTTACGCAGCGTTTCCAGATTCTCCAGCACAAAAAAGGTACTCATTTCTTCTATATATTTGTCCACTGCGCTGACAAGTGCCTCAAAAGAAAGCCCCTTATTCTCAAATTCAATGATCTTCATGGCAATCAGGCTCTCTCCGCCAGATGCTGACTTCGAATTAAAAACATGGATTTTCTTTCCAGGATTCTCTTCCAGATACAAATTCTTTCCAAGCACCGCACTGTTATAGGAACCACTCAGCTCAGCCGAAAGAGTCACAGCATAAATGTGTTCAGCCTCATCCTCATACGCCTTCATATACCGTTCCGGGGACGGGCATGCAGATTTCGGGCACTCCGGACACTCCGCAACTTTTTTCAGGAAGTCTTTCTGATCAAAGGTCGCATCATCTATGATATTCTCGCCACCCACCATCAGGGTAAGTGGTACGGATTCTACCCTCTTGTCCTCTTTCCATTCCTTTAAAAGTTCTCCGCAGCTATCTATCACTATCTTATAACTCAATTATATCGTCCTCTTTTCCACTATATGTAGTATTCAATACCACATCTATAGTATCACATAAACCTCTATTTGAAAAGAGTTTTTTTTAAGTCTATTCTTTTTTCTTTATCTGAGCTATAATATCCCTACACGCGATCACATACGAAAGGAAGTGTAACATGCTGGCATTGAAGATCACTGATATCCGCGATTTTACCAACAAGCTTTTTATAGGAGAAGTTTTTGACAAATTCTGTCTGACAGAAGCCTCCATAACCTCTTTTAACACTTTTACCATTGACGGCAGGCTTCAGAAGGCTTTCTATGACACAGACACTCTGAATAAGATCACAGAACACGGGCGGACCCATTCTCTCTGGAAGGATGTCCGGCCTTTCTGCTGGTCTGTAATACGTGGGAAGCGCACCCCGCTGAGCTTTAAGATCGTGCTTCATTTAAGCCGAAGCGGCGTGGAAGCCGCAGTAAGAAATTTAGATATGGAAATCCCCCCTGACCAGATCAATGGTTTGTTTGTGAACCTTCAGTTCAAAAACAGCAGTCTTCTTTGTACTACGGGAATTTCCCTTCAGACTTTTTCCATGGATAAACGTCCGGAACAATGCTGGGATGATATGATCCTTCGTTTCCTGACCCAGAATCAGATTCTCTTTGAACAGCTCTGATCAGGCACTTTCACTTTCTTCCATTTCCAGCAGATAATATGCCATCATATCGATAAATTCGCTGTTGGTAGGTTTGTAGCTCAGTGAATATCCTGCAATTTCCTCCAGCAGCCCTCTGTTTCCCTCCCAACAGACATTTACCAATGTACGGATATTGTGTTCTATATTGATAGATGTGGTTTTATATTTTTTAGCCAGATGCGGATAAATATCTTTTGTAATCCGCAATGGTTTATTCTGATAGTTCATGGTCATGCAGATTGCATCCGCGGCGAAAAAATATCCCTTATATTTTGAATTTGCTCCAAGCTTTCTCATCAAACCGTATATTCTTCTCATATTTTTTTCCTTCCTCTTTGTCTTTCTCGAATATCCGCTTATATACAATACGATTTTTGCATATATTTTTCGCTTTCTTTCAAAAATTTATTTTGTATATAATATTCGTTACTCTTCTATTATGCGCAGTATATTACATTGCAATCCAGAAATTGTGTTAAAGATACGCATATTGTATAAAATTTATCTGCTTTTTTCGACACGAAAAAGCCCCTCATCCATCACTGAACAAGGGGCTTAAAAAAACTCTTTTATTTTGCGAGAATCATAAGGATATCATTGCTTCTTTTGACGAATTTTGTCATTTCTTCTGGAGAAAGCTGCTTATGACTCATCATAGCCAGATCATAGAGCTGTTCACAGATCACTGGCACATGCTCAGATTCCTGATTCTCAGCTACGAATTTCACAAGCGGATGGTTAGCATTAAGCACCAGTACTTCCTGACCACCAAACATATTCGGATCCATACCGTACATATTGTACATCTTCATCATATCCTGCATACGGCGGCTCTCCTCTGAAAGCGTGATCATCGCTGCAATTCCTTCATTTTTCAGTTTTTCAACCTTTACTTCCAGTTTCTCCATGCCAAGGCTCTTACGGAATACCTCTGTCAAAGTCTTAACTGTAGCCTCATCCATCTCTCCCTCCTCACGGAGTTCTTCCGTCAGATCTGCATCAATCCTCTTAAACTGTACAGTCTGCTCCTGCTGCTCCAGATGGGAAATAAACTGTGAATCGATCACATGTTTCAGAAGAACTGCATCCTTTCCCGCCTCACGGAACATATTAATATACTGGCTCTGCTGAACCTCATCCGTTACATAATAGATAACTGTCTTCGGAGCTTCCTCGTTCTTCTTCTCCTCAGATGCATTCTCTTCTGCTTCTTTCTCTGTCTCTTTCGTCTCTTCCCTCTTGTTCTCCTCAATGCAGTCCTTCAAGGTGAGATACTTGCCGTCCAGATTCTTAAAGAGGATGTAATCCTTCATCTTCTCCCCAAATTTCGCATCCTTGATACAACCAAATTTAATGAACGGGCTGATATCATCCCAGTATTTCTCATAGGATTCCCTGTCTGTCTTGCACATTCCGGTAAGTTTATCCGCAACCTTCTTGGTGATGTATTCAGAAATCTTTTTCACAAATCCATCGTTCTGTAAAGCGGAGCGGGATACATTCAGCGGCAGATCCGGACAGTCGATCACGCCTTTGAGAAGGAGCAGGAATTCCGGAATAACTTCCTTAATATTATCCGCAATAAATACCTGGTTATTGTAAAGCTTGATCGTTCCCTCAATGGAATCATACTCTGTTCTGATCTTCGGGAAATACAGGATACCTTTCAGGTTGAACGGATAATCCATATTCAGATGGATCCAGAACAGCGGCTCCTTGTAATCCATAAATACCTTACGGTAAAATTCTTTATATTCTTCATCTGTGCATTCATTCGGATGTTTCATCCACAGCGGGTTGGTATCGCTTAAGGATACCGGACGCTTATTAATTTTTACCCTGTCTCTGGCCGGTGATACTTCTACAACCTCTTTCTCACCTTTATCATTCTCTTTCTCCTCTGTCTTGGCTTCCTCGTGGATGCGTTCTACCACCACATCATCCTCACGAAGCTCTGCCTCCTCGATTGTCTCATATTCCTGCTCTGCATTGGCCTTGGAAAGATAAATATTTACCGGCATAAAGGAACAATATTTCTCAATAACCTCTCTCATACGGTATTCATTGGCGAACTCCAGGCTCTCCTCATTCAGGAAAAGTGTGATCTCCGTTCCAGGTACCATCTTATCTCCATCTGACATCTCGTACTCTGTACCACCGTCACAGGTCCAGTGAACGGGTGTTGATCCCTCTTTATAGGAAAGTGTATCAATGTGTACCTCATCCGCTACCATAAATGCAGAATAAAATCCAAGTCCGAAATGTCCGATCATCTGATCATCCGTTGTCTTGTCCTTATATTTCTCAAGGAACTCTGTAGCACCGGAAAAAGCAATCTGGGTAATGTACTCCTCAACCTCATCTGCCGTCATACCAATACCATTATCAATAAATTTCAGAGTCTTCTGATCTGGATCTACAATAACATTGACAGCCGGCTTATAGCCATCCGGGAATGTATAATCGCCCATGACCTCCAGCTTTCTTAACTTGGTGATCGCATCACATCCATTGGAGATCATCTCTCTTACAAAAATATCATGGTCTGAATATAACCACTTCTTAATGATCGGAAAAATATTTTCACTGTTGATTGATAAACTTCCATGTTTTGCTGACATGTATGTCACTCTCCTTTTGTTCTTATTTCTTATGTTCCGATGGACCGGAAACCTCTTTTTTTGTTTCTCTGTAACTGTTCGGTGTCCTCACAGTCACATTTTTTCAATAAATATATACTAATACGACTTTTTATAAAAGTCAAGGAAAATTTAGCACTCACCTTTTTTGAGTGCTAGTAATATGTTACGATTACAAAAAGCTCCCTGCACAATCACTATGCAGAGAGCTCTTTTGTTATTTAATCCTGTATGGTTTTATTTCTTTTTTCTTTTATAGACAACAACCCCGCCAACAATGGCGCATGCAGCTACAAGTGCGATCACAAACGGGACAATTGGTGTACTGTCGCCTGTCTGTACGGCTGATTTCTTGTTTGTTCCGGTAACTGTCGGTTTTGGTGTCACTGTTGCTGCTGTAGTTACAACAGCTGCCTGCGATACTTTAAATGTAACCTTCCGGTAAGATTCACTTCCTGTATTTTCCCATTTTGAACCATTATATTTCTGCTGTTTAAATGTAACCGTAAGTGTATACTGCCCCGCTTTGCTTACACGGAAGGTAGCTGTATATGGAGCTGCATCCCATGTACGTGTCTCTGTAATCTTCCAGCTGCCCGGCAGATATCTTGTATCGCCCTTCTTCGGGCTTTCATTATCCATACCTGCACCAACTGCTGTAAATGTGATCTTACTGTTTGTGTCATACTTGCCGCTGGCATCAATACCTGTAATCTTATTCTCAGATTCTTCAGCCTGGTTACCACTATATGCATTTACTGTGACACTGACTGCGATAACCGTGCTGATATTATCCGGATTTTTCACTCCATCCGGAAGTGTAACGGTACCTTTTACATTGAAGGTCTGTCTGTCAGCAGATTCCGGACTGTAGGCGCATCCCTTCACATCCCATTTCACTTCTGCCTTCTGCTCACCCTTGGTGGTTGTGACCGTCACAGTCGCCGGAAGCTTCAGTGCCTTCTGTGACTTTTCCGTTCCATTTGGAAGATCCGTGATATCAGATGGTTTCTTAATTCCTGTGAGATTATTCTCTTTTTTGTTGTTATTATCAGCTTTCTTAGTAACGCTGAAATGTGCATTCACATAACACTCCACATCTTCACTGTTCGAAATGCTGATGTCTTCCAGATATTCTCCCTTTGCAAGCTCACTCTTCGGCTGTACTGTAAATGTTGCGCTGCTTCCGGCTGTAAGCTCTGTCTCTGAAAGAGTTCCAACTGTGTAATATTTACTTTCCGGCTGTTTCAGTGTAATACTGGTATTTCCCGTATTCGTCACGGTAACCTTCTGTTCCTCCGGGGCTTCCTTGTATCCTTCTTCAGAGGATCCAAACTCCAGGCTCTCCGGACTGATGCTAAGACCATATACCGGTTCTGCATTCTTTTCTACAGATACCTGTACCTTTACCGTTACCGTTGCTGTTTCATCTTCTTCTGCCGCAAAAACAAGCTCTTCTGTATACGGAGCATCCTGTGCTGAAAGCCCAAGTTTCGGCTGTACTGTAAACATCTGTTCTCCACCGGCTTCAATCTGGATATCCCCATCCGTTTCAATAGCAGTTGCCGGTGCAATATCGAAATAATCGGATTCCGGCTGGATCAGTGTTGCAGCCGCTGTTCCTTCATTGCGGATCGTAATTGTACGTGTTTCTTCAATGTTTTCATAGCCCTCTTTCAGTGTATCAAACGAAAGCTCTGTATTATCCGCACTGAGCTTATATGTTGCTTCTTCCGGTGCCGGTTCTGGTTCTTCGTCTGCATCCGGCGTTGTTTCCGGTGTTACTTCTGCATCTGATGTTTCTTCCTTTTTGGCTGTTACTGTAAAATCTGCTTCAAAAGATACCTGTACGCCCTCCTCGGTTTCGTAGGTGATCGTATCCTTATACTCACCGGCTGCGATCCCTTCCCTCGGCTGCACAAATACCGTTACCGTCTCACCGGCCTTCAGTGGCTCTTCATTGATATCCTGTACCATAAAATGTTCTGGTGAAAGGCTCTTGAAATTCAGTTCACCGGTTCCATTATTGGTGATTGAAACAGTCTGCGCTTCCGGAGTCTCTGTGTACCCCTCTTCTACAGAGCCAAAATCCAGGACTCCGCTTCCATCTTCTGTGGATACGGCAGCGGAATAAGTAAGCTCTTCTGTTTCTTCCGGAATTTCTGTAACCGATTCTTTCTCTTCTGCGGAAGTTTCTGTATTCTCGCTGTCCTTGGAGTCCGTATCCTTTTCAGTCTGCGCCGGCTCCGCTATCTTCTCGCTGTCACTGCTGCTCTGGTCTTCACTTTTCTGCGCATCACTGCTCTCATCGTCACTGCTTTGTTCTGCACTATTCTGATCCGCACTGTCCTGTTCTTCAACATTCTGCTCTGTGCTGTCTGCACCATTGGTTTCTGCTGCTTTACTTTCAGCGGAATCTGAAGTTTCTTCGGATTTTGTTTCCTTTTTTTCGTCTTTTCCCTTGGAATCAGAATCCTTCCCTTCCTTGGCTGCAGAAACCTTGCCACTGGTTGCTGTAAGTGAGCCTGTAATTCCTTTATCCTCTTTTCCTGTGACCTTCAGAACGATCGGAAGCCCCTCTGCCTTCTCATCTACCTTGTAGGTCTTGCCTGTTCCGACTTCCGTGAGAATATCCCCGTCTTTCAGCGACCATGAAAATGATACATATTCACTGGTAACTCCTGACGGCTTTACTTTGGAAAAATCTGCGCTCAATGTGGAACCTACTTTTGCAGAACCCTTGATCTTAAGTGTTCCATCCAGGGTTCCGGCCGGAGCTTCCGCTGCAAATACCATAGACGGAAGCAATGTCACCAGCATAAGTACAGCCATCACTACAGCCAGTACTCTATTTCTTCTCATATTCCATCCTCCTTTAGCTCTAATTGTAATTCTGTACATGTCATGTACAGCTCCTTACATTTTCTGATGAAAGTTTACCATAATTAATCTCAAAAATGTAATCCATGTTTTCCCTGCAAGCTCAGCCTTCTACAATAAGATATTTGCCATCCGAAAGCTTGAAAACTTCACTTTCCCCTTCAAGCTCTTTAAGGGAAAGCCCCTCCACATCAGCTCCCATTCCATCCAGATATTTCTTTACATCTTTGGCAGAATCCAGCACAACTGCCATGCAGTCCTCCAGGAATTCCTCTGCCTCCTCAAGATTATCTGCTACCGGCTCGTCAAAAAGCTGTCCCTGGTTTTTCAGAAAAGTCTCAACGTATTCTTTCTTGTACATACTGCAATACCTCCTCTATATTTCCGCCTGCCTGTATCAGCCTGCGCAGCACCGGCGCAACCGCTTCCGTTTCATAGGCTGCTGCCTCCCGTACTCCCTGCTTCGCATGCTTCATGGCAAAGCTGTATTTCACAGATTTCATCATTTCTATATCATTATATTCATCACCAAAAACCACACATTCCTCCGGGCCAATCCCAAGGATTTCCTGATATTTCCGGATTCCCTTCGCTTTATTCGTAGTAAATGGGATAAAATCCACCCAGGCAAAGCCGGATGTAACAACTGTGCAGCGATCTCCGAACCGTTCTCTCCAGTAACGGATAGATTCCTCCGTCATTCCTTCACGCTCATAAACCGCCACCTTCATACAGGGTTCCGTGATCTCCTCCAGACTTTTTATGATCCTGCACTGATTCTTCACTTCTTCTATCATCAGATGACGGTAATGCTCCGTTTTTGGCATGATATAATAAAAATCCTTTGTGGAACAGGAGAACTCGGCATCTTTTTTCTCCCGGATCGCTTCAATGATCTCCATTACAAGTTCACGGTCAAAGCGGTCACAGTAAAGAAGCTTCTCATTTCGGACTGCAAGGCCGCCATTTTCACTGATAAACGCCATATCATCTTTTACCGGTGCAAAAAGCTTTCTCATATTGGCATACTGCCTTCCGCTGGCTGCCGCAAAAAGGATGCCCATATCCTTCAGCTCTTTTATCAATGGAAAAATCTCCTCCGGAATTGCCTGAGCACCATTTATGAGAAGAGTTCCATCCAGATCACTGGCCACCATCTTAATCATTCTGCTCCTCCTTGTATACAGTGATAAGATCCTTCGGAGCTTCAGCAACTACATCTGCCCCATTTCCTTCCAGCTCCGCCCGGTCGCGGAAGCCCCAAAGCGCACCAACTGTATACATGCCTGCCGCCTTACCTGTCAGCATATCTGTCCTGGTATCTCCGATGTACATACATTCTTCCGGCTTTACCCCAAAATCCTCTGCGATCTTTAAAGGACCGTCCGGTGCTGGTTTCCTGCGGATCCCGTCCTTCTGTCCCATGACTTCGTCAAAAACATCCCCATACATGGCTTTTACCACCTTCTGCGCAGCAATATGAGGCTTGTTGGAGCAGACTGCCAGCTTCAGTCCCTGAGCCTTCAGCTCCCTGACCGTCTCCGGCATACCCTTATATGGGACTACCTTATACAGCGGATCTTCATCGAATTTCCTACGGTAAAGCTCTCTTACCTCTTCATAATGGATAAGCTCCTTATCACCGGCATCCATAAGACATCTTTTGATCAGCATATCTGCACCTTCGCCGCTGTAATAGCGGAAATTATCTGCTGGCTGAGGCTTCAGTGAAAATTTTTCCATAATTTCATTGGCTACATAAGCCATAGATTCCAGTGTATCTGCAAGTGTTCCGTCCAGATCAAATATACACGCTTTTATCATTCTGTTCATCCTTTCAGATTTATTCCCATCTTTTTCATCTCGTAGACCAGTCTTGCCAACGGCAGGCCTACTACGTTGTTGTAATCTCCGCGTATTCCTTTCACATATGCGCCCCAGCTGCCCTGAATACCGTAGGCTCCTGCCTTATCCATAGGATCACCGCTGTCCACATAGGCTATGATCTCCTCCTCTGTCACCGGATAAAAGATGACATCTGTACATTCAAAAAATGTGTGCTGTTTCCAGTCGTCCTGTTCTTTTACCAGTACAGTCACCCCTGTGTAAACCTGATGCGTATTCCCCTGAAGCATGGAAAGCATCCGGACTGCCTCTTCTTTACTGGCAGGTTTTCCTAAAATCCGGCCTTCATAGGATACGATAGTATCTGCACCGATCACAATGCAGTTTTCCGACACATAGCCTGTCTCCTTTTCCAGGGCTTTTGCCGTAAATATGGCTTTCTGGCAGGATAACTCCTCCACAACCTCCGATGGTTCCGTACTGGTGATCCGCTCTTCACCCCCAGCCGGCTTCACCTCGAATGCCACACCGGCCTGGCTTAAAAGCTCCCTCCTCCTTGGGGATGCAGAAGCAAGTACAATTCTTTTCATCTGTATCTTCCTCTCTTTCCTGTGCTATCAGTATAGCCTTTTTCCGATATGGGTGCAACCAAAAAAATACACCGGGAAATACCATCCCGGCGTATCTGTGAACCCTTTTTATTCTCAGGCCTTCGGCAGCTTAAATGAACTCTTCAGGGAAACGATACGGTTAAATACCGGTGTGCCTTCCTTCGAGTCATGGATATCTGCACAGAAAAATCCGTTACGGACAAACTGATAGCTGTCATAGCCCCTGGCTTTAAGAAGCTCCGGCTCAACGAAAGCACTTGTTACCGTAAGGGAATTCGGATTTACATTGAGAGAGCCATCTTCCTTATTATAGACACCCTTCTCCTCGTCTACGATATTCTCATAAAGCCTTACTTCTACTTTACCTGCATTAGAAGCCTCTACCCAGTGGATAGTTCCCTTTACCTTGCGGCCATCCGGAGCGTTTCCTCCTCTGGTTTCAGGATCATATGTGCAGTGTACCACATGAATGGTTCCGTCATCATCCGCTTCATATCCCGTGCAGGTTACGAAATATGCGTTCATCAGACGTACTTCGTTTCCAAGGTAGAGACGTTTATATTTCTTAGGCGGCTCAGCCATGAAATCATCTCGCTCGATGTAGAGTTCTCCGCTGAACGGGATCTTTCTGGTTCCCAGTTCTTCATTCTCCATGTTGTTCGGAGCTTCCAGATACTCTACCTGACCCTCCGGATAATTGTCGATCACAAGCTTGATCGGATCAAGGATTGCCATCATACGCGGACGTTTCAGCTTCAGGTCCTCGCGGATACAATACTCAAGCATTGCGTAGTCAACAGAGCTGTTAGCTTTGGAAACACCGCAGAGCTCTACAAATTTACGGATGGATTCCGGTGTAAATCCACGGCGGCGAAGTGCAGCGATGGAAACCAGTCTCGGATCATCCCATCCATCTACAATACCGTCCTCTACAAGCTTCTTGATATAACGTTTACCTGTTACAACATTGGTCAGGTAAAGTTTTGCAAACTCGATCTGCTTCGGCGGATGCGGGTATTCCAGTTCTTTTACGACCCAGTCATAAAGCGGTCTGTGATCTTCGAACTCCAGTGTACAGATGGAATGTGTTACGCCTTCGATCGCATCCTCAATCGGATGAGCAAAGTCGTACATCGGATAGATGCACCATTTATCACCTGTATTGTGGTGTGTCATACGTGCCACACGGTAGATAACCGGATCACGCATGTTCATGTTCGGTGATGCCATATCGATCTTGGCACGGAGAACTTTCTCTCCATCGCCGTATTTACCATCTCTCATCTCCTCGAAGAGCTGGAGATTCTCCTCTACAGTACGGTTTCTGTACGGGCTTTCTTTACCTGGCTCTGTAAGGGTTCCTCTGTACTCACGGATCTGATCAGCTGTCAGGTCGCATACAAAAGCCTTGCCCTTCTTGATGAGTTTCACTGCAGCCTCATACATCTGATCAAAATAGTCAGATGCAAAGAAGAGTCTGTCTTCCCAGTCTGCACCAAGCCATTTCACGTCAGCCTTGATGGACTCTACAAATTCTGATTTCTCTTTTGTAGGGTTGGTATCATCAAAACGAAGATTGAATTTTCCGTTGTATTTCTGAGCCAGTCCATAGTTTAAAAGTATGGATTTCGCATGTCCTATATGAAGATAGCCGTTCGGCTCCGGCGGAAAACGTGTATGCACGGTGTCGTATACACCTTCTGCAAGATCTTTGTCTATAATATTCTCAATAAAATTCTTGGAAACTGTCTCGTTATCCATTGATCTCCCTCCTAAATATCGTCCTGATGGTTTATCTTATCATAAATTTGAAGTTTTTGAAACCCGCAAAAATGGTATTTAATCAAAAAATTGCCGATTTTGGGTAAAAAAATAAAGCTGCTGACGGGAATCGAACCCGTGTGTAATACGTTATTTTCCTTTATTTATGCGTTTTTGTCGGTTTCACTTATGATTACCTTTGATTACCTTTTTTACAAAAAAACAATCATACACTTATTTTTTGAAATCAGGTATATTGCTAAGAATTTCTTTTTTTCGATCTATGGAACGTCTATTTTTATGGTAATATCCCTCTGTGCATTTAATATCTGTATGTCCCATTAGATCAATAACCATTCTTTCATCCACATTATTGTCAAGAAGAATACTTGCCATCATTTCCTTGCCAGATTTTGTACGGATGTTGCTTTAAGTATTTATCTCTTTCAGCCATTTCTTGTCATGCGTCGAATTATAGTTTCCACCTACGGCAGCTTTACCGCAGATTAAATTCGGTATCCTCCTCATATTGTCTATCCGAACGTGCCGTTTCTTACGGCACGTTTTTATCT
>CAVIGE010000001.1:0-99595 GCA_963642325.1 Prevotella sp. CAG:279 | reverse complement strand
TGCAGTAATCAACTTTGGACCTGTAGTATGCTTTGCACTGGCTATTATTCCATTCCTTATGATCCGCATGACAAATAAAAAGGGTCGTGAGAACGAGCAGAAGATCAAAGCAATGCAGAACGATTAACAATATGAAACAGAGCTGTCACACTGGCATCTATTCCTGCCAGGTGGCAGCTTTTTTGGAATAAAAAATAAAGTTAGGGAAAATATCTTGACAAGTAATATAACTAATGATATCATACAACAAACGAGAAATCATACAACGTACAAACAAGATATAGCACCGGTACAAAGGGGTATCGCATCAGAAATGGTGTGGTGTCTCTTTTTTGTATCGCAGGAAATTTGGGAACAGAGAAAGAAGGGAAGGATCATGACTGCT
This sequence comes from Prevotella sp. CAG:279, assembly GCA_963642325.1. Taxonomy (GTDB): domain Bacteria; phylum Bacillota; class Clostridia; order Lachnospirales; family Lachnospiraceae; genus Blautia_A. The sequence goes on along the minus strand of CAVIGE010000001.1, from coordinate 99,210 downwards.
CAGATTATGGAGGCTTTTACGAAAATACTTTTAATGATCGCTTTTGGCTTTGTGCTTACACGGCTTGGGATCATTGACGGGGGAATGAAGAAAGTGCTTTCTTCGTTTCTTATGAAAGCGGTACTTCCCATGAATATCATCAGCAGTGCAGGACAGGCGTTTTCGGCTGAGAACGGACGGGGAATGCTGGAGGTACTTCTGATCTCTGCAATCTATTATCTGGTCACGCTGCTGTTCTTCGGATGGCTGACGAAAAAGAAACAGATGAAGGATTCCGCAGCCGTATTTATCAACCTGGCAGTTTTTGCGAATGTTGGATTTATCGGTTTTCCTCTGCTGGGAGAGATGCTTGGTGAGGTGGGGACGCTTTATACAGTCGCATATAATATGTCCTATCAGATTTTCTTTTTTACATATGGAATTTACCTGCTGAAAAGCGGAGAAGGATTTTCAGTCAGGGGGATATTTCAGAATACGATCCTGTATTTTTCAATCGGTTCGATCGCGCTGTATTTTTCCAGGCTTCGCTTCCCGGATGTAGTGCAGTCGGCGATCAGCAGCGTTGGCTCCATGATGATCCCGGTTTCCATGATCATTATCGGATATGAGATCGGTGCAATGAAATTCAGCCGACTGTATAAAGATAAAATGGCTTATCTGGTATCGCTGATCCGTCTGCTTATAGCACCGTTGCTGATGCTATTGGCCATGAAGCTTCTGGGCGTTCAGCATGATGTGGCGATCGCAGCAACCGTTCTTACGGCTTTGCCTTCGGGATCTCTGACGGTGATCGCAGCGGAGGAACAGGGACTGGATACATCCACAGCGGCATGTGCTGTGGCACAGAGTACTATTTTGATGATCATTACCCTGCCCATTCTGACAATGGCCGCAGAAATGATCTTATAAATGTTCACAGTTGAAATTTATATATGAGATTTAAAAAGGAGATGAAGGAAATGTCAGTAGTATCAATTCGTAAAACAGGTGGAAATGACTATGAGAGCATCAGGGCGGCGGTAAGAAAGACGATCGATGATATCGGAGGGTTAAGCGATATCATCAAACCGGGCTTTAAGGTTCTGATCAAACCAAACTTTGTTGCAGTTCCGGACGACAGATGTTCCGGAGGTGTCACCCGCTGGGAGGTTGTAAAGGCAGTTGCGGAGCGTGTCAGAGAGGAAGGTGCCAATCCGGTTATCGCAGAATCATCTGCGGCAGGTGTTGATACCGAGCAGGTCATCCAGAAATGTGAATATCAGAAGCTCCGTGACGAGGGATATGAAGTAATTGACCTGAAAAAACGAAAAATACAGAAAATGCCGGTAGATGGAGGAAAGGTGATCAGTGCCATGACGACCTGGGATCTGGTGGCAGAGGCGGATGCAGTGATCACGGTTCCGGTTATGAAAACCCATGACCAGACAGAGGTAACGCTTGGCCTGAAGAATCTGAAGGGCCTGATCGCAGATGGACAGAAAAAATATTTCCACAGCCATGGAGTTGTAAATGGTGTTATAGATATCATCCAGACAGTAAAGCCGGTGCTCAGTGTCATCGATGCAACCTTCTGTCAGCAGGGACTGGGACCTATTTTCGGCGAGACGGTAGAAATGGATCTGATCCTGGCATCCAAGGACGTGGTTGCCTGCGATGCTGTCGGAAGTGCGGTCATGGGCTATGAGGTAGATGCACCGATGCTTACGGTAGAAGCGCACAGCCGTGGTCTTGGCGAGATGGATCTTGATAAGATCGAGGTGAAGGGGGAGACTATCGAGAGCGTATATCACCGCTTTAAACGTTCCAGCGAGGTAGAAATCCCGGGACTTCCGCCGTATACACTGCTTTTTGACGAGGGTGCCTGTACCGGATGCCGTAATACGGTGATCAGTGCCCTTATGGATCTGAAGGCAGGCGGCTATGAGAAATACCTGGAAGGGAAATATGTGGTTGTAGGTCCTGTAAAAGAGCTTCCGGAAGGCGCTACAAAGGAGAATACCGTTCTGGTAGGCCGATGCACCAAGCATCTGGAGGAATTCGGCAGATGGGTTCCGGGATGCCCTCCTGGAAACGTGTTTGTCGTACAGGGAATCGTAGGAGATGCCGAGGAGGTTGGCAGACGCTACAGCGATGAAAAGGAAAGCGAGATTCAGTAATAAACAGACAGGAGTGATAAAGCAATGAAAGAATTAGCAAGATCGATCACAGGCCAGAAGGGTTCTTCTATCCGAAAAATGTTTAACCGTGCGCAGGGGCTTGAGGATGTGATAAGCTTCGGACTTGGAGAGCCGGGTTTCCCGACACCGGAACACATCGGTAAGGCAGCAGCAAAGGCCATTGAGAAGGGTGAGACACACTATACGGTAAATGCAGGAATTCTTCCGCTCAGGGAAGCACTTTCCAGAAAAATGGAAGAGAAAAAGGGAGTATCCTATGACCCGGCTAAGGAGATCATCGTTACCTCCGGCGGTGTGGAGGCTTTATTTCTTTCCTTCAAGGCGATCCTGAATCCGGGAGATGAGGTGATCGTAGGAACACCGGCATTTCCAAATTATTTCGGCCAGATCGCCCTCTGTGATGCAAAGGTTGTCATGGTTCCGCTGCTGGAGGAGGATGACTTCTGCTATAATGTGGAGAATCTTAAGAAGGCTGTCACAGATAAAACAAAGGCGATCCTGATCAATTCGCCGTCCAACCCGATCGGAAGTGTAACGGGAGAGGCAATCCTCAGACAGATCGCAGAGCTTTGTATCGAAAAAGACCTGTATCTGATCACGGATGAAGTATACCAGGAATTCATCTACACAGATACTGCTTATTTTTCCATTGCATCCTGCCCCGGAATGAAGGAGAGAACCCTGATCGTTGACAGCTTTTCCAAGACCTATGCAATGACCGGATGGAGATGCGGCTTTGTATTGGGGCCGGAGGCCGTTATCAGCCAGATGGTAAAAATGCAGGAAAGTGTTGTATCCTGTGTCAATACCCCGACGCAGTATGCTGCCATTGCAGCACTGGAGGGGCCGCAGAATGTGCTGAAGGAAATGCTGGAGATGTACGATGAAAACCGGAAGCTGGTTTTTGAGGAGATTAACAGTATGAAGCATTTAAGCCTGAAGATGGCCAGAGGTGCTTTCTATGCTTTTGTTAATATCAGGGAAACAGGCATGACTTCCGAGGAATTTGCCGTGGATCTGCTGGAAAAGCAGCATGTAGTAGTTGTGCCGGGTTCAGGTTTTGGCGAAGGCGGAGAAGGTTATGTCCGGATTTCCTACGTGGCATCCAGGGAAGATACGGTTGAAGGACTCAAGAGGATAAGGGCTTATACTGAGAGCTTATAAGGAAACAGAGCCGGAAAGAATCTGAAAGGCTGCACTTTTGCAGGGATAAAAAGAGGTAGAATGTTATGAAAGTATTTATTTACAGCTGCAGAGATGATGAGCGGGTATTATATGAGGGCTATGAGGCAGATTACGGTATGAAATTCGGATACTGTAAGGAACAGCCGACCCTGGATAATTATAAACTGGCAGATGGATATGAGGTGATCTCCGTTGTGGGAACCAAAATCTCCGATGAGCTTCTGGAGAGGTTTGCACAGGCCGGTCTGAAATGTATTACGGCGAGATGCATTGGCGTTGACCATATCAATGTGAAATATGCTGCTGAGCTTGGAATCCGTGTATCGAACATCACATATTCCCCGAATGCAGTTGCTGATTACGCGATCCTTCTTATGCTCATGTGCCTCAGAAAAGAAAAATATATTCTGGAGCATTACAAGATTAATGATTACAGACTGGCACATAACTGTGGAAGAGAGCTGCGGGATATGACCGTAGGTATTGTTGGAGGCGGAAGAATCGGACGTACAGTAATGAAACAGATTTCCGGATTCGGCTGCCGGATCCTTGTCTACGACAAATATCAGATGGATGAGGTGAAAAAATATGCAGAATATGTAGAATACGAAGATCTGCTTAAACAGTCGGATGTGATCACCTTCCATGCTCCGGGCACGGCGGATACATACCATATGCTGAATCTTGATAATGTAGAGCTGTTAAAGAAAAACTGCATTATCATTAATACCTCAAGGGGTTCCAATATTGATACAAAGGCTCTGATCTACGGCCTTGAGAAGGGAATCATATCTGCCGCAGGACTGGATGTGCTTGACAACGAGCCGACCATCTACAATGTTGACCATGCTGACAGGCTGCTCATGGATCACGATGTTGCAATTCTTGAGAGCTTCCCGAATGTGGTGATCACACCGCATACTGCTTTTTATACGGATCATGCAGTGAGGGATATGATCGAAAATTCTCTCAACAACGCCAGAGCTTTTTTTGATGGACAGGAAATGCCGGGAGAGATCCGGTAAATAAGAATAAACAGAAAAAATGCGAGAGAGTGCTGTACCTGAATCAGGGATACAACACTCTTTTTGCCGTACGGAGAGAGCTTGACTTGTTTTGCCTTAGGAGGTATGATGTCTAATATCATATAACACAATGGCTGTTCGGGGATTTTACAGCTATAAAATAAAACCTGTTAAAGCTCATTTTCGATGACAGGGACTTGAAAGGATGAATAAAGCATATGAAATTAGCAGACAAGGCAAAAGCAGATTTACTGGATCTTATTACCGTGCAGAAAAAATATTGTCCGGGAGATAAGCTTCCAAACGAAAATGAACTTTCAACGGAGCTGGGGGTCAGCAGGACCACCCTGAGGGAAGCAATCCAGTATCTGACGACGCAGGGAGTTCTGGAGATCCGGCGTGGAAAAGGAACCTTTGTGGCGGAGGAATCCAAGGCTCAGCAGGAATTCGGCTTTGACGAGCTGAATGTGATGCACATTAAGATCAAGGATTTATATGAGCTGCGCATGATGCTGGAGCCGGATATGGCTTATTTTGCAACTCTGCGGGCAACCGATGAAGAAATTGAAGAGATCCTGGAGCTGGGTGAGAAGCTGGAAACCATCCGAAAGGATGATGATCAGGAGGATCCGGTTCTGAATGAAAATTTCCATATTGCCATTGCACAGGCTTCCCATAACGAATTCGGGATCAAACTGATGAAGATCATAAATAAGGCACTGGTGCAGGCTTTTCATGAAAGCGCGATCAACCAGACTCTGTTTGTGGATCTGATGGACGATCACCGCATGATCATGAATTACCTGCGTCTGAGGGATGCTGATGGTGTGAGGGAGGCTATGCGGCTTCATATGAAGCATTCCATAAGTGATTACACAAATGGATGATATCAGGACCAAAAGGTATTTTAGTTTGTTAATGCTCCAATGTCATGAAATTATACAAGTTGCACAGAACTAACAGTGATTTTAGAAGAAAAATTGTATAAATACCCATCTAACTATAGAAAAAAGGAATAAAATCATAGAAAAAAATTATAAAAATGGCTGATAAAACTGGATAATATGTTCCATTTATGTTACATTTAATTATAACAGCCAGAGGAAGTACGGCGGCTTTGGGCAGCCGTATTTTCATAAGGGACTGAATGAGGATAATAAGTGCAGAACTTATTTATTTGGTTTTATTGTTTCTTTCCTGGGAGTGCAGAGAAGGAGGGAACGGATAAGGGCAGATAATTATAAGGAATATAATCTTTTATAAGGAAGGTGAGCAATTGGAAAACTATACGAAGTACAAGCTGAAAAGCAGTGACGAGCTTGCTGCCGCGCTGAGCGGCAGGGACAATCTGTTTGTGATCGCCTGTAACAAGTGTTTCAAGGAATTTGAAACTGTGGACGAACCGGATTGCGAAGAGTTCCTGAAAATTGCGGCAGAGCAGGGAAAAGCTGTCACGGGCAGTGCGAAATTCGATTTTCTGTGTAACAGGATGCACACAGAAAGAAAATTACAGGATCTGCTTCCGGAAGGTACAGAGAATGTAGTTGTGATCTCCTGTGGTCTTGGTATCCAGACGGTTGCGGATCTGGCAGACAAACCGGTGATCGCAGCCGGCAATACCCTTAATTACAGAGGGCATCACGGCATGGCACTTACCAGAAAGAGCTGTGATGCATGTGCGCAGTGCTACCTGAACATTACCGGAGGTGTCTGTCCCATCGTTGACTGTTCCAAGAGCCTTGTCAATGGGCAGTGCGGCGGAGCAAAGAATGGTAAATGCGAGGTAGACCCGGATAAAGACTGTGCATGGGAGAAGATCTACCAGAGACTGGCGAAGCAGGGACGCCTGGAAGAGTTTCTGAACCAGCCGGTGCAGGTCCGTGACTATTCGAAGGTTAATTTCAGGGTGATCAACGACTATGTGAAATCCATCCGCGAAGACAGGCTGAACGGATATTATGGAGGGGTTCACCCGTCCGAGCGAAAGGAATTCAGTGAGCATATCGCACTGAAGAGATTCCCGGAGCCGAAGACGGTTGTGATCTCCATGTCCCAGCATCTTGGTGCTCCTGCCAACCCGATCGTAGCGGCAGGCGACACGGTGAAGGTGGGCCAGAAAATCGGTGAAGCAGCAGGATTTATCAGTGCACCGGTGCATTCTAGTGTGAGCGGAACGGTAGTTGCCGTTGAGCCACGTATGCATGGAACAAGAGGCAGTGAAGTGATGGCTGTTGTCATTGAATCGGATGGGAAAAATACTCTGCACGAATCCGTACAGCCACATGGCACCCTTGATAACCTGACACCGGATGAGATCATCGACATCATCCGTGAAGCCGGGATCGTTGGTATGGGCGGTGCAGGTTTCCCGACCTGTGTTAAGCTGAAGCCAGCCAAGCCGGTTGACACCATCCTTCTCAACGGATGTGAATGTGAGCCGCTTCTGACGGCAGACCACAGAGTTCTGCTTGAGTTTGCCGATGATATCATTTTTGGCCTGAAGGCGATCCTTAAGACAACCGGTGCCGGGAAAGGCATCATTGTCATCGAGGATAACAAGCCGGATGCCATTGAATTAATGCAGGAAAAAGTTGCCAATATCGGAGATATGGAAGTTTTTGTCGCAAGGACCAAATACCCGCAGGGAGCTGAGAAGACTCTCATCAGGCGCGTTATGGGCAGAAAGGTTCCAAGTGGAGGCCTTCCGGCAGATGTTGGCGTTGTAGTAGATAATATCAGTACCGTAAAAGCAATCTCCGATGCGATCCAGAAGGGTATGCCGTTAATTGAGCGTGTTGCAACTGTAACAGGTGAGAAGATCAAAAATCCCGGCAACTTTATCATCCGGATCGGTACCAGCGTAAAAGAGCTGATCGATTACTGCGGTGGATTTACAGATGACGATGTTCTTGTCAAGATGGGCGGCCCGATGATGGGATTCCCTCTTGACACCCTGGAAGTACCTATGATGAAGGGGTCCAACGGAATTATCGCCATTGATACAGATGAGACGAGGGAGCAGCCATGCATCAAGTGTGGACGATGCGTGGATGTCTGTCCGATGGAGCTTTCCCCTCTGTATTTTGTGAAATATGCGAAGGAAGAGAACTGGCAGGCTATGAAGGACAAGAGCATTATGGACTGCGTCGAGTGCAGATGCTGCCAGTATATCTGTTCTTCCAAGATTCCGATCATTAACAGTATCAAAGCCGGAAAAAATGCAGTAAGGGGGATGAAGTGATATGTTGATAACCCGGTTAAAAGCAAAAGAAACGATCGTATCACTGGCAGCTGGAAAGAAAGTTTTTATCATTAACTGCCATGGATGCAAAGAAGTTCATTTTCCGGAAAAAGAGGCTGTTGCACTTCAGAAGGAACTTTCTGCTGAAGGAAATGTGACAGGGATCATGACAACGGATTATATCTGTAATCCGGAAAATATGCAGTTACGTCTCCAAAAACACATGAGCCAGATCCAGAAAGCTGACCTGGTTCTGGTATTCTCCTGCGGTGTTGGCGTGCAGACCATCGCAGAATATCTGGAGGATAAGATGGTATGCGCAGCCTGTGATACATACCCGGTACCTGGCTTCCAGGGTGTGACACCGTTAGAATATAAATGTGACCGGTGCGGTGAATGTTATCTGAACCTTACCGGTGGGATCTGCCCGATCACAGCATGCTCCAAGAGCCTGGTCAATGGCCAGTGTGGCGGTTCCAAAAATGGTAAATGCGAAGTGGACAGTGAAATGGAATGTGGCTGGGAGCGCATCTACAGACGGCTGAAGGAGATCGGACGCCTTGATGTACTGAAATGCCCGACACAGATCCATAATTTTGCGACAGATGATGAAGTGAAATAATAAGATAGAAGCTTTTATAAACAGATTATAATGATTGGAGCAGAGTGTCATATGAAAATAAAAGAATTATTCGACCGTGGTGAATTTGTAGTTTCAGCAGAAGTAGGACCGCCAAAGGGAATCCATGTAGAGGAACTGGTAGAAGAAGCAAAAACTTACCTGAAGGGCGTTCATGCAGTCAATGTAACAGATAATCAGTCTTCTGTCATGCGCCTTGGCTCTCTTGCAATGTGTAAGGTTCTTAAAGATGCAGGCATGGATCCGATCTTCCAGCTTGCATGCCGTGACAGAAACCGTATCGCACTGGAGTCCGATCTTTTAAGTGCGGCGATGTTTGGTATCGAGAATATCCTCTGCCTTACCGGTGATCACACCAAAATGGGCGATCATCCCCAGGCAAAGCCGGTATTTGACCTGGATTCCGTATCGCTTCTTCATACCGTGAAGCTTCTGGAGTCTGGCGTAGACCTTGGCGGAAACCAGCTGGTTGGTGAGCCGCCGAAATTCTCCAAGGGTGCTGTTGTATCTCCGTGCAGCGATTCCGTTGATGCGCAGCTTGCAAAGATGGAAAGAAAGGTTGCTGCAGGTGCGGATTACTTCCAGACCCAGGCTGTATTTGAGCCGGAGAAATTTATTAAATTTATGGAAAAAGCGAAACAGTTCAAAAAACCGGTACAGGTTGGCATCATCATTCCGAAGTCTGCCGGAATGGCGAAGTTCATGAATAATAACGTTGCGGGTATTCATGTCCCGGATGAGATGATCGAGGAGCTGAAGGCAGACAAGGAAAAAACAAAGGCCGGTATCACTGGTGTTGAGATTGCCGCACGCATCATCAGGGAGTGCAGGCCGTACTGCCAGGGAGTGCATATCATGGCACTTGGCTGGGAGTCCAAGATCCCGGCACTCATAGAGCAGGCTGAGATCTGATCGTTAAAACATAAGAAAAGCTGTCCGGAACCGGATGCAGAAGCTGCATACCGCCCGGGCAGCTTTTTTGTGCAGCTTTTTTCATAAGAAAAAACTTCTCTATATCCTGATTTTATGCTATGATTTTCACAATGGACTTTTGGTTATTGTTCATATAGCATTGACGGCAATTTTTACGATAAAACGGAAATGCTGTAAAAAGGGAAAATAAAAAACGGAGGAGAGAAGGATGAACAAATGTAAAAAAGCTGTGTCCATACTGCTTGTCGTTGCCATGATGGTACTGATGCTTTCCGGATGCGGCGGAAAAACCGTGGCCAGTGAAGATACAGGCGGCTCCGAATACAAGGTCTGTATGATCACAGACGCAGGAGACATCACAGACCAGTCATTTAACCAGACGACCTATGAAGCATGCCGGGATTACTGTAAGGCCAACAACATTGAATTTACCTACAAGAAACCGGACGGAGATACGGATTATGCCAGAACAGCCATGGTGGATGTGGCAGTTGCGGAAGGCTATAACATCCTGGTAATGCCTGGATATGTTTTTGCACAGACTGTTGTGGACACCACCTTTAAATATCCGGATATCAAATTCATTGTTCTGGATATGAGTGCCAGCGATATCGGCGCGGCAGCAGTAGGAAATGCCTACTATGAGGATCCGGATGCCTATGATGTATCGGATTATTACAATACGGAGAATACCTATCTTGCTATTTATCAGGAGGCAATTCCCGGTTATCTTGCGGGTTATACGGCAGTGAAGCTGGGATACCGTCATCTTGGATTCCTGGGAGGTCAGGCAGTACCCGGAGTTATGCGTTATGGATATGGATACGTGCAGGGAATCAATGCAGCAGCAGAGGAAATGGGGATCGCGGACGATGTGACCATTGAGTACGCCTACGGCGGACAGTTCTATGGTTCCACAGAGATCACGGCTGCTATGGATACCTGGTACAGCAATGGGACAGAGGTTGTTTTTGCCTGCGGCGGAGGTATCTTTACATCAGCAGCGGAAGCAGCAGCCAAGGTTGGCGGAAAGATCATCGGCGTGGATTCGGATCAGTCACTTACGATCGATGCATACGGGGAAGGAATGACCGTCACTTCCGCAATGAAGAGCCTGACTGCAACGGTAAATTCCATGCTGGATTCCATTATTTACGATGGAACATGGGAGGAGCATGTAGGAAAGGTTGAGAATCTTGGCCTTGTCTCCAAGGATGACATGTCCCTGAATTATGTGGGGCTTCCGGAGGATACGACCCAGTGGAATGAGAATTTCGGGCTGGAGGATTATAAGAAGCTTGTGGCAGATATCTTTGACGGAAAAGTCAAGGTGGACAACAGCACGGATAAGATGCCGGAGGTATCCGTTACATTAAATGAGCGTCAGGGCACGATCAAATAAAAAAGAGAAGGGAAACGAGAGTATGTCTGAATATGCAATTGAAATGTTGAATATTACCAAACGTTTTCCCGGAATCGTTGCGAATGATAACATCACCCTTCAGCTGAAGAAGGGCGAGATCCATGCACTTCTGGGAGAAAATGGAGCCGGAAAATCAACACTGATGAGTATTTTATTTGGTCTTTACCAGCCAGAAGAGGGTGAGATCCGTAAAGACGGCAAAAAGGTCGGGATCAAGGATCCGAACGATGCCAATGCACTGGGGATCGGTATGGTACATCAGCACTTCAAGCTGGTGGAATGTTTTTCAGTGCTGGATAACATTATCCTTGGGGTGGAGCCTGTAAGCCACGGTCTTTTAAAGAAGGACAATGCCAGGAAAAAAATTCTGGAATTATCGGAAAAATATCATCTTCAGGTAGATCCGGATGCCCTGGTCGAGAACATCACAGTGGGAATGCAGCAGAGAACCGAGATTTTGAAGATGCTGTACCGTGACAATGAGATCCTGATCTTTGACGAGCCGACAGCGGTCCTTACGGTCCAGGAGATCGCGGAACTGATGAAGATCATGAAGGGGCTGGCGGCCGAGGGAAAAAGCATTCTTTTTATCACACATAAGCTGAATGAGATCATGGAAGTGGCAGACCGCTGTACCATACTCCGCAAGGGAAAATATATCGACACGGTTGATATTAAGGACACTACCCCGGAGAAGCTTTCCGCTATGATGGTGGGAAGAAATATCAGCTTTAAGGTGGAGAAGGAAGCTTCCAGGCCGGGAAAGGTAGTTCTGGATGTTAAGGGAATGACGGTGGCCGGAGAAGCTCACAAGAAGGATGCGGTAAGCAATGTTTCTTTTCAGGTGAGAGAAGGCGAGATCGTCTGCATCGCGGGGATCGACGGAAATGGTCAGAGCGAACTGGTCTATGGCTTATCCGGCCTGTCTGATCTGAAAGCCGGAACCATTCACCTGAACGGAGAAGATCTGACAAGGGCTTCGGTAAGACAGAGATCCGTTCTTGGGGAAAGCCACATTCCGGAGGACCGCCACAAGCATGGGCTGGTCCTGGATTATTCCCTGGAGGACAATATGGTACTCCAGACGTATTTCAAACCACAGTTCACAAATAAATTTGGATTTCTTAAGAAAAAGGCGATCCGAAGCTATGCGGAGAAGCTGATCAATGCCTATGATGTACGCTCCAGCCAGGGACCGGTGACACAGACGAGAACCATGTCCGGTGGTAATCAGCAGAAGGCTATCGTAGCCAGGGAGATCGACAAGGATCCGTCCATTCTGATTGCGGTGCAGCCCACCCGTGGTGTGGATGTGGGAGCCATCGAGATGATCCACAGGCAGATCGTGGAGGAACGTGATAAAGGAAAAGGCGTGCTTCTTGTCAGCCTGGAGCTGGATGAGGTTATGGATGTATCCGACCGGATCCTTGTTATGTATGAGGGAGAGATCGTCGGGGAATTCAAACCGGATGAAGTAACCGTAGAGGAGCTTGGTCTTTATATGACAGGTGCCAAGAGACAGGAGGTAAGCCGATGAATACTGGAAAAGAGAAAAAAAATATACTGTCCAACAGCAGCATACAGACCCTGCTGGCCTCCTTGTTCTGCATTGTCCTGGGACTGGTAGTTGGATATATCGTGCTTCTGATCATCAACCCTTCTGGAGCAGGCAAGGCGATCACGGCAATCCTGAAGAACTTTCTTTACTTCCCGAGACCGGAGGTAGCACTGGAATATTTCGGAAGTACCCTTGCAAAAACAGCACCGCTTCTGATGTGTACCCTGTCTGTGCTTTTTGCCTATAAGGTAGGATTGTTTAACATCGGAGCGTCCGGGCAGTATGCAGTAGGAGCAGGTTTTGCGCTGTATTTTGCCATTCATTTTAATGCGCCGTGGTGGATATGCCTTATTCTTGCCATGTTCGGCGGAGCTGTCATGGGTGCGGCAGCAGGTGCGCTGAAGGCATACCTTAATGTAAATGAGGTCATCGCCTGCATCATGCTGAACTGGATCAGCCTGTATGCAGTAAATACGGTACTTACCGGAGTAAAAGAATCCGGAACGACTTATACACTGCCGCTTCGTACCAACAATCCAGGTGCAGTGATCCCGCATCTGGGTCTTGATCATCTGTTTGCGGATAACCGTTATGTGACCATTGCCATTCCATTGGCGGTTGTTTTTGCCATCCTGGTATGGGTAGTCCTGGATAAGACAAAGCTCGGATATGAGCTGAAGGCAACCGGACTTTCCATCAATGCGGCAAAATATGCAGGTATGAAAGAAAAGAAAAATATCATCCTGACCATGGCGATCTCCGGAGCACTTGCAGGACTTGGCGCAGGGTTTTTATATTTAAGCGGGATCGAGCAGTGGTCCTGTGCCCAGACCGCAGTTCCGAACATGGGCTTTAACGGGATCGCGGCAGCCTTCCTTGGCGGCCTGCATCCGATCGGAGCGGTTTTTGCCTCCTTCTTTATCCAGCATATCACCAGCGGTGGTGCCTATGTTGACAAAATGGTCTACTGTTCCCAGATCTCAGATCTGATCGCTGCGATCATTATTTACTTCTGTGGATTTGTACTGTTCTTTAAGCACTGCATGAACCGGAGAGTACAGAAGGCAGAGGACAAAAAAGCAAAGGCAGCACAGCAGAAAGGAGGAGAATAAGCATGGCATTATTATTACAGTATACGTTGATCTATGCTTCTGTATTATTACTGGTGGCACTGGGCGGCTGTTTCTCCGAGCGAAGCGGTATCATCAACCTGGGCCTGGAAGGAATCATGGTTGCAGGAGCTCTTGGAGGGGCACTGGTGATGAAATACATGTCAGGTCTTTCCCCGGCGGCCATGATTCTTCTGGTGGTGCTTGGAAGCGTGGTCTTCGGAATGGTATTTTCCCTTCTTCTTGCAGTGGCGGCGATCAACTTCAATGCAGACCAGACACTGGTAGGAACGGCTATGAACATGCTTGCCACGGCAGCTGCAACGGTATTTGTCAAGGCCATCAACATGGCCGAGAATCCGAATAATGTGGCATCCACCATTCAGTATATTGACCAGAAAAAAGTGTTTTCCATTGTGAAGATCGCAGGCTTTGAGGTGAACTGGTTTATGATCATTACCATCCTGCTTCTGATCGTGGCAAATGTTGTATTATACCGCACCAGACTTGGACTTCGTCTCATGGCCTGCGGCGAGCATCCGCAGGCGGCGGACTCTGTGGGAATCAATGTTTACAAAATGCGCTACATCGGTGTGCTGATCTCAGGCTTCCTTGGGGGCCTTGGAGGTATTGTATACATCACTGCAGGTGTTTCCGAGTGGAAGTTTGAGAACGGTGTTGCAGGTTTTGGTTTCCTGGCACTGGCGGTTATGATCTTCGGACAGTGGAAACCGAACCTGATCGCACTGGCAGCACTTTTGTTCGGACTTTTCCGGGCACTGTCCAACGTATATTCAGGTTTCGACTTCCTGACTGCCCTGAACATCCCGGGAACATTCTACAAGATGCTTCCATATATCATTTCCCTGCTTGTGCTTGCAGTTTCCTCAAAGAAATCCAGGGCACCGAAGGCAGAGGGAATTCCTTATGATAAAGGACAGAGATAAAGGAGGGGGATACAATGGGAATTGTAGTGATCGGAGATGTTTTTATTGACATCAAGGGATATTCCACATCTCCATATATTCCTTATGGAAGAAATGCGGGAACCATCGTCCAGATCCACGGAGGAGTAGGCCGTAATGTGGCAGAGGATATCGCAAATGTGGAGCTTGCGCCTACATTTATCAGTGCCGTGGACAATGATTCCATGGGCGAGGATGTGATCCGGAAGCTGAACCGCCATAAAGTCAACACACAGTACATGAAGAAGGCTGAGAACGGAATGGGCACCTGGCTGGCGGTTTTTGACCACGAAGGAGATGTGGTTGGTTCGATTTCAAAAAGACCGGATCACAGATGGATCGAGCAGATCCTGGATGAGCATGGAGATGAGATTTTTAAGGATGCGGACAGTGTTGCCATTGAGATCGACCTGGAAAAGGAAATCGTAAAAAAGACCTTTGCCTATGCAGAGAAATATAACAAAAAGGTTTACGCGCTGGTATCCAACATGAGCATTGCCATCGAGCGGCGGGATTTTATCCGCAGGACGGAATGCTTTGTGTGCAACCAGCAGGAGGCGGGAATCCTTTTTTCCGAGGACTATGAAAATATGCCGGCAGAAGAGCTGGCAGAGGTTCTTGTAAAGCGTATCCGTTCGGCTAGGATACCGAAGATGGTTGTGACCATGGGAGAGCAGGGAGCTGCCTATGCAGACCAGAACGGTGACAGGGGTGTCTGCCCGGCACTGAAGGTAGATGTGATCGACACTACAGGAGCCGGAGATGCGTTTTTCTCAGGGGTATGCCTCGGCCTTACATACGGAAAAACATTAAGGGAAGCCTGCGGGATCGGCACCAGACTTTCTTCAACCGTAATCTGTACATCAGAAAATATCTGTCCGAGATTCATGCCGGAAGAATTCGGGCTTACGAGGTAGTGACGATGGAGAGTATTATTATCGGAATCGCCGGAGGCTCAGGCTCCGGTAAATCCACATTTACAAACAGACTGAAAAAGCACTTCGGGGATGATGTGGTGGTGATCTATCATGATAATTATTACCGGAGGCAGGACGGGATTCCTTTCGAGGAGCGTGTGAAGGTAAATTACGATCATCCGGATTCCCTAGAGACAGACCTTCTGGTGGAACATCTGAAGGAACTGAAGGAGGGGAAAACCATTGAATGTCCGGTTTATGATTACAGCCAGCACAACCGTTCAGAAAAGGTGCTGAAGATCGAGCCGAGGCCGGTTATCCTGGTGGAAGGGATCCTGCTTCTGGCAGACTCGCGGATCCGTGATCTTCTGGATATCAAAATTTATGTGGAAGCAGACGCAGATGAGCGGATCCTGCGGCGGATCTCCAGGGATGTGGAGGAACGGGGCCGGGATTTGAACGGAATCATTGAGCAGTATCTGACTACCGTGAAACCGATGCACTATCTGTATGTGGAGCCTACAAGAGCCAAGGCAGATATTGTGATCAACAGCGGCAAAAATAATGTGGCCTTTGATCTGTTTGTGTCAAAGATCCGGCAGCTGCTGGAAGAGCTGAAGAAAAAGAATTGAAACGATACGCAAAAAAACGGTTCAAAGAGCATGAAAACTCTTTGAACCGTTTTTTCTTATACACTCTGTATAAACTGTTCCACATAATACAACGCCGCTCCGACCGCAGGGGTATACTGTCCATGGGTGCCAACCAGGATCTGATCTTTCCGGAGGGGAAAAGGCATGGCTGCGTTGATGTGCTCCAGCAGATAGCCAAGATCTTCCTCTGTAAAATAAGGAGCCAGATAACCGCTGATGATGACAGGGGCATCGATGACCAGGTTCAGGTTTTTCATGGCAAAGGCCAGATGATCCAGATAATCTTCCCAGAGCCGGGTGAGGCGGGGAGATTTTTTTTCGCGGAGCAGCGGGAAAAATTCCTTCACAGTCATTTTTGCGGACTGCTCCAGGGAACTGGCAGAGCAGTAAGTTTCCAGACAGCCCCGGTTTCCACAGTAGCATAAGGGACCGTCCGGATCCACGCACATGTGTTCCAGGGTTCCGCTGTGCATGGAGCTTCCCTGATGGATCTGGTGGCTGGTGATGATGGCACCGCCAAGATTCCGGTTCAGAAGAAATACCACAGCACTGTCAAGCTCCGGATGATTCCACAGTTCCAGGGCGGCAGCAGATTTGGAATCATGCTCCAGGTGGCAGGGATAAGGAAGCTGGCGGGAAAAATCCGAAAGCTTCATGCCGCTGTTGTTCATGATCTTTCCGTAAATTACAGTGGAATTGTCCGAAGAGGTGATTCCCTGTGTGGCGATGGAAACGCCGAGGATTTTTTCTTCTGTATAGTGATTTTCGGAAATGAATTCCAGGATCTTTCCGGTCAGCTGTTCATAATAGGCTTCTGTGTTGGAGTAGGGAAGAGGGATCGTGTCCGTATAAAAGGCCCTTCCATACAGATCGATGGCTGTGATGTGAAACATGTTTTTTTGGATTCCGATACCGATGGAGATCCGGAAATCCGGGACGATCTGAATAGCCTGGGCTTTTCTGCCGCCGGTAGAATCAAAATATCCGTTTCTGTCGATGAGTCCCTCTTTTTCCAGAAGATTCAGATTCTGGCTTACTGTGGAAAGTCCCATTTTGAGGTCCTGGACGATCTGCATTTTGGAAGTCTGTTTTGTTTTATAAATATATTGATAAACCTTGGAACGGTTTATTTTCTTTAAATTGATGGTGGTTAATCCTTTTTCACTCATGAGCTTCTCCTGATAAAAGTAATTACAGATATGTTTAAGTGCTAACTGTATTTTAGTATAAATCCTGCAGAAAAGCAATGTCAGGCTGAGAGGGTAAAAGTATACAAAAAAACAAAAAGAAAATTAGATGTTTTGTCAATGGATTTTTTAAAATAAAAGTTTTATACTCTACTTACAGTTAAGACATAAACATAAGTAAAAGGCGTAAATAAAAGGGATAACGAAATTAAAGAAAAACCAGGAGGTTTCATTATGAAATTAACGAGAGAAGGAATCAAAGAGCGTGAAGCATGGGCAAAGGCAGGTATCGGGCTTCCGGGATATGATGTGGAGGCAGTGACTGAGAAGGCGAAGGAGGAGCCAGGCTGGGTACATTTCGGAATTGGAAATATCTTCCGTGTGTTTATCGGCGGTATCGCAGACGGGCTTCTGGAGGAAGGCGTTCTGGACAGAGGCATCACCTGTGTAGAGACATTTGACTATGATGTTGTGGACAAGATTTACGAACCATATGACAATCTTGGGTTAAATGTTATCCTTCACGGGGACGGAACCCGGGAATATAAGGTTCTTGGTGCGCTTGCCGAGGCAGTGAAGGCACAGTCGTCTGATGCGCTGCAGTGGAACCGGCTGAAGGAGATCTTTTCAGCCAAATCCTTACAGATGGTTTCCTTTACCATCACAGAGAAAGGCTATGCACTTCAGAGGGCAGACGGCACATGGTTCCCGTTTGTAGAGGCAGATATCAAGAACGGCCCGGATAAGGCGGCAGGAGCGATGGCAGTTCTGGTGGCTATGCTGAATGAGAGATATAAAGCAGGCGGATATCCGCTGGCACTGGTATCCATGGATAATTGCTCACAGAATGGTGCCAGACTTCGCGAGTCTGTGCTGACCATGACAGAGGAGTGGCATAAAGCCGGTTTTGTAGATGATGGCTTTGTAAATTATGTAAGTGACGAAAATGTGGTTGCATTCCCGTGGACCATGATCGACAAGATCACGCCGCGTCCGAGCGAGCAGATCGCGGCAGACCTTGAGAACCTTGGTGTTGAGGACATGCAGCCGGTGATCACAGGAAAGAAAACCTACATTGCACCATTCGTCAATGCAGAGAAACCACAGTACCTTGTAATTGAGGACAGCTTCCCGAACGGACGTCCCGCACTGGAAAAAGGCTTCGGTGTATACCTGGCGGACAGAAATACCGTAAATCTTTCCGAGAGAATGAAAGTAACCGTATGTCTGAACCCGGTACATTCTGCAACCGGCCCTCTGGGAGTTGTTCTTGGTTATGACCTGTTTGCCCATATGCTGAACACCAACGGGGACATGATGAAAATGGCCCGCATGGTCGCTTATGATGAGGGGCTTCCGGTAGTAGCAGACCCAGGGATACTTTCCCCACAGGCTTTTGTGGATGAACTCTTTAACGACCGCTTCCCGAACGAGTATCTTGGAGATACCAACCTCCGTCTGGCTGTGGATGTATCCCAGATGGTAGGCATCCGTTTCGGTGAAACCATAAAGGCTTACGTGAAGAAATTCGGTGATGCCTCCAGTCTGACAGCGATCCCTCTTGGAATCGCCGGATGGCTGAGATATATGCTGGCTGTAGATGACGAAGGAAATAAATTTGAGCTTGCACCGGATCCGATGAACGAGGAGATCACAGAGCAGCTTGGTGATATCGTGATCGGAAAACCGGAAACCTTCAAGGAGCAGCTGAAACCGATCCTTTCCAATGAAAGACTGTTTTTTACGGATCTTTACAAGGCCGGTGTCGGAGAGAAGGTCGAAAATATGTTCCGTGAGATGATCGCCGGACCTGGAGCAGTAAAGGCAACGATCCATGAATATGTAAAATAAATATCAGGAAAAAATACAGATAAGAAGTGAGGTAAATAGAAATGACAGAACCGGTATTCGCGGCAGATCCAACGAGATTGCTGATAGCAGCAGCGGCAGGTATTGTTCTGCTATTGCTGCTGATCATTAAATTTAAAATCCATCCGGTTTTATCACTGCTGATCTCTGCACTGTTTATCGGACTTGGTGCCGGAATGCCGGTTCCAACTCTGGTAAACACAGTCGAAAAAGGTGCAGGGGAAACATTACAGGGAATCGTACTGCTGATCGGACTGGGATCCTTGTTCGGCGGTATTCTGGAGGTGTCGGGCGGCGCACAGTGCGTTGCCCAGACACTGGTTAATAAATTTGGCGAAAAGAAAGCAGGAATCGCTCTTGGAATCACAGGACTTGTTGTGGGAACAACCGTATTTTTTGAAGCTGGTGTTGTGATCCTGATTCCGCTGGCATTTGGCCTTGCGAAAAAAACAAAAAGATCCACGCTTTATTACGTAATCCCTCTTCTGGCAGGTCTGGCAACCGGATTTGCATTTATCCCTCCTTCAGCAGGTTCTGTGCTTGTTGCGAATATGCTGAATGTGGATCTTGGAGTTATGATCGCAGTAGGTGTACCAGTAGGTATTTTGTCGTTGATCTTTGCAGGAATTTTATGGTCCAAGTTTATCGGCAGTAAGATCAGCACAGGACTTCCTTCCAATATTCAGGAAGTTCATGAAGAGGAAGATGCAAAGCTTCCGAAATTTTCCATGGTATTATGCATTATACTTGTTCCGCTGGTATTGATCCTGTGCAGTACGATTTCCGAATATATCCCAGGAATTGATACAGTACGCCCTGTTCTGCAATTCCTTGGGACACCTTTTGTGGCCCTGATCATTGCAGTATTGCTTGCCATGTATTTTCTCGGAAAGAAGCAGGGCTACAATGGAGAAGAGCTGAAAAAGATCCTGGACCGTTCCTTAAAGCCTACCGGACAGATTCTCCTGGTCATCACAGGCGGTGGAATTATCCGTTGGGTACTGCAGGACTGCGGTATGGGGAATATTATCGGGCCTGCCCTGGAAAAAAGCGGCCTCCCGTTAGTGCTGGTAGCATTTCTGATCGCAGCTCTGATCCGTGCATCCGTTGGTGCGGCAGTCGTGGCCATGACCATGGCAGCGGGAATCATGGCAGCAATGCCCGGAGTAGCGGATCTTTCACCGGTTTATCTGGCGGCGATGGTCTGTGCGATCAATGGAGGCGCGACAGCCTTCAGTCACGTAAATGATTCCGGATTCTGGCTGGTAAGCTCTCTTTTGGAAATTGATGAAAAAACAACTTTGAAATCATGGACGATCATGGAAACCATCGTAGGCCTGACAGGCCTGGTATGTGCCATTGTGATCAGCCTGTTTGCATAAGAGTAAAAAAATGAAATCCGGTGCTATCACCCCGCTGCCATTGACAGGAAAGATAGCAGAAAGGTTTTTGACCGGACAAGTCCCCGGCAGGGCTGTAAAATATCCGTCTGACTGGGAATTTACAACACAGCAAAAATACGCTAAAATAGGATACTGTTATATATGCATCTATAGCATTTCCATGAATTACTTCTTTTTGATGGATTAAATCCTGGAACTGCTATAAAATAAAAAGATCTATAAGAACAGGAGTATATACATGCTGGGACTTAAACCGATAAAAACGTTACCTATAAGAGAAAAAATTGCGGCGAATCTCAGAGAGGCAATTCTTTCAAAAAAAATTCCGGCGGGGGAAATCCTGACACTGGAAAGCACTGCACAGGAGCTGGGAGTTTCCATTACGCCTACAAGAGAAGCCTTTCAGATTCTGGCAAGGGACGGACTTCTGGAGCTGGAGCGGAATAAACGGGCGGTAGTTCTTGGAGTAAATGAAAAAACGATCCGTGAGCATTTTCAGGTACGGGCAGCACTGGAAAGCGAAGCCTGCGTTTTATGCTGTGAAAATAAGATCGATCTTCAGAGGATCGATCAGATCCTTAAGGTATCGAAAGAAGAGATAGAAAAAGGTGATTTTGAAAACTACTCAAGTCTGAACCAGACCCTGCATATGGAATTATGGACAGCGGCGGGAAATGATAAACTCAAAAATATGCTGTCAGAGCTGTGGAACGGACTGTCCAGAGGGGTGCTGGTAAATGAGGAAGAATATGTGAGAAAATCCCTGAAAGAACATGAGGAAATCGTGGAGAGTATTCGAAATGGTGATGCTGTGGAATGCTATCTGCGCATGCAGAAGCATATAAAAAACAGCTGTGAGAATTTTATGCAGAGGTATAATTAAGTTGTCAGATGCAGTACTATTGTTTCTGAAAGGCGCAGATTGCGTGGGAAATAACCACTTTCCTGTAAAAAATCCACAAAAACAGAGTAGGTAATTTTAACAAAACGTCGAAATTGTTAATTGTTATTGACAGTTGCGGCGTTTTTCGTTATCCTCTATGTATACAATATAAAATATAAAAAATAAAAAGTAAAGGAAGGCGCAATGAAATGAACGAAAAGAACATAATTGTGAACAAGCCGGAACCGAAACCGGGCATACTTGAGCGTGGCGATCTGTTTGCGATCGCAGTAGGAATGGTGATCGGTTCCGGAATGGTAACGCTGATCGGACCGGCAATGGCCTATACCGGCTACTCTGTATGGCTGGCCTATCTTACCGCCATTGTCATGGGATTTTTTATGGTTTTTCCGTATATTATCCTGGGTGGGACCATGCGTGTGGCAGGAGGCCCGTATTCGATCGTAACCAATCTTTCAGGTGTCAGTACCGGAGGCCTGGTCGCTTACACGAAACTGGTGACACCGATCCTCAACAGTTCTTTTGCACTGGCACTGGGACTGTACCTGAATAATCTCCTTCCGGGCATCACAGTGAAGGCACTGGCTATCGCAGGCGTTATTATCCTGTTTATCCTGAACCTGCTGGGAATGGATATTTTTGCGAAGGTAAGCAAGATATTATCAACGATTCTTCTGGTAACAATGGTTCTGTATGTTGGTTTCGGACTTACACAGATCAGACAGCCGATCTTTGATTTTTCCGGGGAGAAGATGTTCACCGGCGGCTTTAAAGGCTTTATGCTGGCTGCACTGCTTCTTATCAATTCCGCAAATGGCTACTATAATATTCTGTGGTACGGTAAAGATGCGAAGCGGGCAACGAAGGATGTTCCGTTTGCAGCAATGTCCTGTGTGCCGTGTCTGCTTTTTATTTATGTAGGTCTTGCGATGGTCACAGGCGGCGTGCTTCCACATGACGAGGTCGCAGGTGCGGAGACGATCCTTCCGGCAGCTCAGGAAATTCTTCCGGGCGTTGTGTATAAATTCTTTATGATCGGTGGACCGATCATGGCGATCATCACTACTTTGAATGGTGTATTCAACGATGTGCGATATCCGATCGCCCAGGCAGCAAAGGATGGATGGCTGCCAAAAGGTATCCTGAAGGAGAACCGTTTCGGGGCACCGTACCTGATCTATACCTATACATTGATCGTAGTGCTGCTTCCGATCATTTTTGACATGAGCATCGTGACGATCACAAATATTTTCCAGGTGATCACCTTCTTTATGAATGTTACGGTCGTGTATGCGATCTCACGTCTTCCGAAGAAATATCCGGATACCTGGAAGAAGAACAAATTCCATCTTTCCAGCGCAGGACTTTACATATTCTGCATCATCAGTATCATTATTTATACGATTATTTTCATAAAAGGAATTTTCAGTATTAAACCTGTATATGCAGTATCAGCTGTTGTAGTTATGGTTGTACTGATCCTGACCGGTGTATATCTCACCAGAAAAGGAGGCATCCGTATTGAGACATCCATATGGCAGCCCGCAGAGGAGGAAAAAAATGAATGAATTAAATCCGTTCAAGCTTGCAGAAATGCTTGAAGAGCTTGAGAACACTGTAGAATTACACAGCATTTCCATACGGTATAAAGGAGAAACAGTTGTCTTAGGAGCATGGGCACCTTTTTCGCTGGAAGAACCGCAGATGATGCATTCTTTATCAAAGATCGGAACAAGTATCTGTGTTGGTTTTGCAGTGGATGAAGGAAAGCTTCGTCTGGAGGATAAATTTCTGGATTATGTGAGAGAAGATCTTCCGGATAAATATGATGAAGCCCTGGAAGATATTACCGTATATGATCTTCTTACCATGCAGGCCGGTTCCCCGGAATGCTGTAATAATGTATGGTTTTCCAGACTGGAAAAGGACTGGGAGAAAAACTGGCTTGGTCAGCCCAAGCTAAGAGAGGATATCGGAAAGGTTTTTCACTATGATTCCGGATGCAGCTATACACTTTCCAGGATCGTGACCAAAGTTATGGGCGAAAACTGTCTGTCCATTATGCAGAAACGTGTTTTTGACAAGCTTGGTTTTGGAAAGATCAACTGGCTTACAAGTCCGGAGGGACATAATACCGGCGGCTGGGGCATGTATCTGAACGCAGGAGAGATTTCCACACTGGCACAGCTTCTTCTCCAGAAAGGAAACTGGAAGGGAGAACAGCTTGTACCACAGTGGTGGATTGAAGAGATGAGCCAGCCGAGGGTGGAAATCCCGGGAGATGAGAAAAAAGCACTGACTCATTATGCCTATCACATCAAAGCCGGAAAAGAGATCTTTGCGGCAGAAGGAGCCTTTGGACAGTATCTGGTATGCTTCCGGGAGCTGCCGGCTGCCATCGGCATTACCGCAGGCGCAAGAGAATATCTTGCAGCAGATATCTGCCTTAAATATATGAAGGAAGCCGTTCTCACACCCTGCCCGGAGGAAAAAAGGGAAGAAGGAGAGAAATATCTGGAAGCAAAAATAAAAAGTCTTTCTCTGCCGCAGCCGGAAGGCAGGCTGAAAACTGCCGGAAAAGAACTCAGTGGATTATTTAACCGGGAGATTATTTTTACAGAAAATCCAAGAAACATTGAAAGTGCGAAGATTATTCAGGAAGGATGTAAGCTGCGTCTGGAAATGATGATCCAGGGTGAGAAAAAGATCGCTTATGCAGGTTTTAAGAGCTGGAAGCAGAACGATCTTTACCCGGACGATTTTACAAAGCGATATCACAGCATTGCCTATGGAATGGATCGGGAAACCCTGTATCTTTCCGTGGGACTGCTCAACACTTCCTACAGGGAAGAGTATTCTTTCTGGGTTAATTCTAAGGATACCGTGATCGCAGCCTGGAGACCTAATGTTACCTATCTTCCGGAACAGCCGGATATGGTATGGAAATTTACAGGAAGCTTTAAATCCTGAAAAAATTCAAAGTATTGACCGATAAAAATATAGCAATTCCTCCAACCTTATGATAAAGAAACGAACAACCCGCCGGATACTGATCTGCCCTCAGTCATCCGGCGGATTGTTTTTCCACCCGGAATAATATGTCTGACCAATCTGGGATTTACTCTTGATTAAACTGGTGAATTACAGTATACTATTTACCATAAAAGGCTCAAAAGAAGGTATAGAGATGAGCAAATTGCACAGGAATTAATACATTTGGGACTTTTAAAGGCAACACAATAAAAAAAGGAAGGGCGGCCGAAACGGACGACATGTTTACAAAAATTACAGAGGAAAGAGCATTTGACGGAATATTGAGACAGATCATTGACAATATCCGGCAGGGAGAGCTGAAGCCGGGAGATACCTTACCTGCTGAGCGTGTTATGGCAGAATCGCTGGGAGTTTCCAGACCTGCTGTTCGTGAGGTCCTGCGTGCACTGGAGCTTATGGGAATCGTCACAACAGTCCGCGGCGGAGCCAACTATATCACCGAGAATATGGATCAGTGGCTTTCAGCACCACTGGCTCTTCTTTTTCAGCTGAACAACAGTCATGTGCAGCAGGTGCAGCAGCTTCGTTCCGCACTGGAACAGGAAGCGGCACTTCTGGCAGCAGAGAACTGCACAGAGAAGGATGCGCTGGGTTTACGTTCCATTCTGGCACAGCTGGAAAGTGCGGAGGATGAGAAGACCCGGGCAGGTCTTGATAAGGATCTCCACACAAAGATCGGAAGGATCGCAGGAAATCCCATGATCTATAATGTCCTGGATGCTGCGGCAAAGCTGACCGAGGAGATTATTTCCGGCATCCGTGCCTATGTCATGCAGAAAAACAACTCCGCTCTTGAAGTGGATGACCAGCACAGAAAACTGGTAGAAGCTATCATTTCCGGAGACCGGAACCAGGCCGAGAAGCTGATGCGCGAACATATGGAAACCATTGAGAAATATATGCTTGAGATCGCGCAGCAGCAGGGAGAGAACAGCCTTGTGTTTCATCGCTGACCACAACGCAAAAACTAAATAAAAATTTCAGTAAAAACCCCCATAATTTTGGTAAGACCACCATTGATTTTTGGTAAGACCAGATGCTATAATAGGGGCTGTATTGGTAATACCAAAACAGTTCCAACTATTACAGCGGAAAACCTGAAGTATAAGACAGTATAAGATCAGACAGCATACAGGTAAGGCCGTTGACAGCAGAAGAAAGGACTTACGATTATGGGATATGTAAAATGGAGTTATGACACACTGAATCATTTCTGCGGAGACGTTTTCAAAGCGTTTGGCTTTTCTGAGGAAGAAGGAAATATTATTAAAGACGTTCTTCTGACAGCAGATCTGTATGGGATCGAAAGCCATGGAATGCAGAGAATGGTTCGTTACCATAAAGGAATCGAGAAGGGGACGATCCATCCCCAGGCGAAACCGGAAGTCGTTTTTGAGACGCCGATTTCCGCTGTGATAGACGGACACAATGGAATGGGCCAGCTGATCAGCCATTTTGCCATGGAAAAGGCAATCGGGAAGGCGAAGACAACTGGCGTGGGAATCGTAAGTGTACGAAATTCCAACCATTTCGGTATTGCAGGATACTATGCGAATATGGCCTGCCACGAGGGGCTTCTTGGAATGGCATGCACCAACTCCGAAGCGATCATGGTACCGACCTTCGGAAGAAAGGCCATGCTGGGATCCAACCCGATCGCAGTTTCCATGCCTGCAGATCCATATCCGTTTTTCTTTGACTGCTCGACAACAGTTGTAACAAGAGGTAAACTGGAAATGTACAACAAGATGGGGAAACCGCTTCCGGATGGCTGGGCACTTGACAAGAACGGCCACGCCAGCAATAACGCACCGGATGTACTTGCCAATATCGTTTCCAAGAAGGGCGGCGGAATCATGCCTCTCGGTGGAAATGAGGAAGTAAGCGGAAGCCATAAGGGATATGGCTATGGAATGCTCTGTGAGCTGTTCAGCTCTATTCTTTCCATGGGCGTTACCTCAGATAAATGCTGTACTTTCCCGGATAAGACCGGTATCTGCCATGGCTTTATGGCGGTCAACCCGGCTGCATTCGGTGATCCGGCTGCGATCCGCGGACATTTTTCAGAGTACCTTGAGGCACTTCGGGAAAGCCCGAAGGCAGACGGACAGGAAAGAATCTATACACACGGCGAAAAAGAAGTGGCTGCTGAAAAAGACAGAAGAGAAAACGGAATTCCGGTCAATGACAATACCATGGTAGAGCTTGCTGATCTTTGCAGTTACCTGAAGCTTGATTTTGGCTCTTATTTTGAGGGCTATGAGCTTGCGAAAGACAGCAGATTCTTCAATGGCAATTATTAATTCAGGTAATCCTTTTGAAATGAAATATATCACAATTATCCAAGGAGGAAAAGAAAATGGATTATGCAAAAGAGTCATTAAGACTGCACGGAGACTGGAAAGGTAAGATCGAGGTTGTTACAAGAGTACCGGTTGAAAATAAAGATGACCTGTCTCTGGCATATACACCAGGTGTAGCTCAGCCTTGCCTTGAGATCCAGAAAGATATCAACAAATCCTACGAGCTTACAAGAAGATGGAACATGTGTCTTGTTGTAACCGATGGTTCTGCAGTTCTTGGTCTTGGTGACATCGGACCAGAAGCAGGTATGCCTGTAATGGAAGGTAAATGCGTACTCTTCAAAGCATTCGGCGATGTAGACGCATTCCCGCTTTGCATTAAGAGCCATGATGTAGATGAGATCGTAAATACGATCTATATGATCTCCGGATCCTTCGGCGGTGTAAACCTTGAGGATATCTCCGCTCCGAGATGCTTTGAGATCGAGAAAAAGCTGAAAGAGAAATGCGATATCCCGATCTTCCATGATGACCAGCACGGAACTGCGGTTATCACACTTGCAGGTCTTACAAATGCCCTGAAGGTTGTCGGAAAGAAGAAAGAGGATGTACGTATCGTTATGAACGGTGCAGGTGCAGCCGCGATCTCTATCTGCAGACTTCTTCTGAAGGCAGGCTTTAAGGATATCACACTCTGCGACAGAAAGGGTGCGATCTACGAGGGACGTACAGAAGGAATGAACCCGGTTAAGGAAGAGATGAGCAAGGTTACAAACCTTCAGAAAAAACAGGGTTCTCTCGCAGATATGCTTGTTGGTGCTGATGTATTCATCGGTGTTTCCGCACCTGGAGCAGTTACAACAGAGATGGTTAAGACCATGAACAGGGATGCCATCATTTTTGCCTGCGCAAACCCGACACCGGAGATCTTCCCGGATGACGCAAAAGCAGGCGGAGCCAAGGTTATCTCCACAGGAAGAAGTGACTTCCCGAACCAGATCAACAACGTTCTTGCATTCCCGGGAATCTTCCGTGGTGCGTTTGATGTAAGAGCGAGCGATATCAACGATGAGATGAAGATCGCAGCTTCCAAAGCACTTGCAGATCTGATCACAGACGAGGAGCTTTCTCCGGAGTACATCATTCCGAAGGCATTTGACAAGAGAGTCGGACCGGCTGTGGCAAAGGCTGTAGCTGAAGCAGCAAAAGCAACCGGCGTAGCCCGTATCTGATAATCAGACAGAAACCAGAACAGCCCTTCATTAAAAAATACTTAAGACACCCGTACTTTGTAACCCGGTACGGGTGTTTTTTTGCGTCCGGCAGATGGCATTACCCTTTGACAAATGCCTTTCCAGTGGGTACAATAGCAAAGAGTGAGACGAATAATAACTGACAGGAGGTCCAAGCACAGCATGAAACCATGGGAAGCTAATATACGAAAAGTAGTGCCGTATACTCCAGGCGAGCAGCCGAATGAGAGCGGTATGATCAAACTGAATACAAATGAGAATCCATATTCACCGGCACCGGGAGTAGAGAAGGCACTGAAGGCTCTTGATACCGATACACTGAGACTTTATCCGGATCCTACAGCAGGTGACCTGGTACACAGCATTGCTGCGTTCTACGGACTTAAGGATGAGCAGGTATTTACCGGAGTCGGTTCGGACGATGTTCTGGCAATGTGTTTCCTGACATTCTTTAATTCCGGGAAACCGATCCTGTTCCCGGATATCACCTATTCGTTCTATGATGTATGGGCAGAGCTTTTACGTATGCCCTATGAGCGTCCGGCACTGGATGATGAATTCCGCATCCGGAAAGAAGATTACTTCAGGGAAAACGGCGGAATCGTATTCCCGAATCCCAATGCACCGACCGGCGTGGAAATGCCTCTTTCCGAGATTGAAGAGATCGTGGCAAAAAATCCGGCAAGCATCGTGATCGTAGATGAAGCTTATGTGGATTTCGGAGCCACATCCGCGCTGCCGCTGATCGAAAAGTATGATAATCTCCTCGTTGTGCAGACCTTTTCCAAATCCAGGTCCCTGGCAGGTATGCGCATCGGATATGCGTTCGGAAATCCGGAGCTGATCAAATATCTCAACGATGTAAAGTATTCCTTCAACTCCTATACCATGGACCGTACCACCATTGCTGCCGGTGTGGCATCAATGGAAGATAAAGCATATTTTGAGGAATGCTGTAATAAGATCATTACAACGAGAGAGTGGACGAAGGCAGAGCTTAAGAAGCTTGGATTTTCTTTCCAGGATTCCAGGTCGAATTTTATTTTTGCCACCCATGAGAGCTGCCCTGCAAAAGAGCTCTTTGAGGCACTCAGGGAGAAATATATCTATGTGAGATATTTCCCGAAGGAGCGAATTGACAACCATCTCCGTATCACGATCGGTACCGATGAGGAGATGAAGAAGCTGATAGAATTCCTGACTGAGTATCTGAAATAAAGAGGAGGCATTATGGAAGTACTTGTACAGTGGTTTTCGACCCATCTTTCACAGTTTATCTCTCCGGAGGGGGCTGTGTTTATTATTTCGATGATCCCGATTTTGGAGCTTCGTGGCGGCCTTCTTGCGGCATCGCTTCTGAAGATCCCGGCACTGAGGGCAATTCCGCTTTGTATTGCGGGAAATATTATTCCGATCCCGTTTATCCTGCTTTTTATCAGGCAGATCTTTAAATGGCTGAAAAAAACGAAGCTTTTCAGAGGCCTGATCATCAGGATGGAGAACAGGGCAATGGGAAAAAGTGACCAGATCAAAAGATATGAATTTCTGGGACTGCTTTTGTTTGTGGGTGTCCCTCTTCCGGGTACCGGTGCATGGACAGGATCCCTGATCGCCTCTCTTCTAGAGGTGGACATCAAGAAATCCTCCCTTGCTATCCTGTGTGGCCTGGTGATGGCAACCGCTATTATGTATATTGTTTCCTATGGTATTGTGGGAAATGTGGTACACTGAATAAAATCCTTATTGTTCACAGGCAATGTTCCGCGAGGTGTTTTTGTGAACAAAGTTCACAGAAAACCCGAGAATCTCAGCGCGGAATCATGCATTTGCATGATTTCTGTGCATCGCGAAGCGTGTTACTGTGAACGGTAACATAAAATCTCCCCTGTGCATCAGCTGCATGAGCACTGATGACAGGGGAGATTTTTGTGTCATTATCGTTACAATAATCAGCGGCAGGGGAAGAGTCCTGCCGGCCAGATCACAGAAGCCTGCGCCTCAAAAGCTCCGGATTCATGGAATACTTCAAAGCAGTATCGCTGGTGATCCGCCCTTTTTTGTACAGATCCAGAAGACTCTGATCCATGGAGCGCATCTGATCCTGCGCGGAGGTGGAGATCACACCTTCGATCTGGTGAACCTTGTTGTCGCGGATCATATTCCGGATGGCGGGAGTCAGGCGCATGATCTCAAAAACAGGAACATTACGGCCGTCCACATCCGGGATCAGCTGCTGGGAAATAACGGCCTGAAGTACCATGGAAAGCTGGATGGCGATCTGATGCTGCTGTGATGGCTCGAACACATCCATAATACGCTCGATGGTATTGGCAGCTCCAAGAGTATGAAGGCTGGAGAGAACCAGGTGTCCGGTTTCGGCAGCGGTCATGGCAGTCTGGATCGTCTCATAGTCACGCATTTCACCAAGGAGGATCACATCCGGGCTCTGGCGGAGCGTGGCGCGCAGAGAAGTAAGGTAGCTTTCCGTGTCCGTGCAGATTTCACGCTGGCTTACGATACACCGGTCGTGGCGGTGCAGATATTCCAGGGGATCCTCCAGAGTGATGATATGGCCTTCACGGGTATGGTTGATCCGGTCGATCAGGCAGGCCATGGTAGTAGATTTACCGCTTCCGGCGGCACCGGTGACAAGAACCATGCCACGGGTATAGTCCGCAATGTTCATTACATCGTCGGGAATGGAAAGCTCAGCAGGATCCGGCAGCCGGAAAGCGATCACACGGATCACAGCCGCCAGGGAACCACGCTGCTTATAGGCATTGACACGGAACCTGGAAATTCCGGGAATAGAAAAAGAAAAATCGTCATCACCATTATTAAGAAGCCTTGAAATATCGCGGTCGCCTGCAAGCTTATAGATGGTGCGAAGAAGAGCCTCTGTCTGTTCCGGCATCAGCCTTTCACCTTTGTTGAAAAGATGGCCATCGATCTTTTCGGCCAGTGGGCGGCCTGCAATGATAAAGATATCAGAAACCCGTTTATTGGCTGCCTCTGCTAAAAATTCAGGGATAGGGGTATCCATGTTTAGTTGCCTCCTTTAAATACATTCTGTTTGTTGTCGGGTGTCCATGAATGGATAAGCTTTGTATTCCACTTTTGGATATTAAGGGTGGAGCTGTTTTTTTCTGTCGGATAAAAAAGCTTCAGGACGACAGAAAGCTGCTGGGTATCCGAGATACTTTCCGAGAAAGACAGTGTATGCCCGGCCGGATCCCAGGTAAGAGAGTCTTTCGTATCTGCGAATTGCTTTATCCGGGAAAAATACTCCGTTTCATCGGCTGCTTCCTGTGCAAACTGATTTACAGAGTTCTGGACCTGGGCTGTGGTTTCCGTAGCCCGGGTGCAGGCTGCGTAGTAATTCTCGGTCTGCTCAAGGGAAAGCTTTGCTGTGTTCAGGCTGTTCCTGGAATTTCCCAGGGTAAGCAGGGCCAGAACAGAAAGTACCAGCACAGAGAAGACCAGAAACAGGGAAGGGATTCCGACTGTCACCAAAAAAGAATGCTTCTGTTTCATTGTGCAGCCTCCTTTCCGGGATCACAGTCAGGAAAACTGAGAGAAATCTGATAGAGCTCTGTATCATCAAAAGTCTGACGGAAGGTAAGGGTGCCTGATTTTTTCAGGGAGGAAGAAACCGGTTTGAAGGTCATCACATAGGCCGCATCGTCCCCGGGGCAGATCTGCCAGGTGCTGTCATAGTACCAGCTGATCTGGGAGTCTTCCTTTATACCATCCGGGATAAGAGCCAGAATCTCATCGTCAGAACCATCCGTTCCACTTAGGACTTCGCCCACGGAGGTCGTCAGCACCTGGATCTGGTTCAGCTGTTCTGCCTTCAGCCTGTTTGACCTTGCAGCGGCAAAGATCTGGATGCAGGCGGCGCAGGAGAGGGATAGGAACAGAAGCACCAGTATCATTTCCATAAGAAAAAGGCTGCTTCCGGAATTATGCTGTAATTTTTTCATGAGGAGGCCTCCTTTTCTGCGGAAGAGGTTTCGTCTGCGCCAGCGGCTGTGCTGTGCAGGAAAAAACGGGAAGTGATCTGCCGGGTGCTTGTTAAGGTGATGCGGTAAAAGCCGTTGTCTGCTTCTTCTGCCTGAAAATCCGAAAGAGCGGCGATAGCGGTACCTGCAGAAGAGCTGGCCTGAGAATCCGAGGCGGTAAAAAGCTCCATCAGACTCCCGTCCTTCAGGTAAATATAAGTGATGTAATCGGTATCCTTTATATGATCCCGGAAGCAGAGGGCTGGTGTGCCGTCCAGGGAACTGGTAAAGATGCCGCCGGACTGGTCGTGCTGCCGGAATTTTGTGGTCAGATATGTAACGGCTGTTCCAAGGTCGGAGTCAGAAGCTGTCTGTGCAAGTGTGTTCTGGTAGACCCTTGCAGAAAACAGAAGCATCAACAAAAGGAACAGAGTGAAGCTTCCGAACAGCAGAAGGGAAAATAATGAGGAAATGGAAGGTCCGTTCTTTTTGCGTGGCTTCATGAGGAGATCCCTCCTTTCCGGCGCCCCTTCAGCGCGATCACACTGATGGACGGCAGAAGGTTGGAGCCGTTTGGAACATACTCGATCACAAATCTGGTTTTGTCATAGGTGATATGATAATCATCAAGAAGCTGGGAAAGCTTCTCCGGATATTCTCCGGTCATGGCATAGGTTCGGACGGCACTGCTTTTTAATGTGCGTTCCAGAGCTGCCTGTTCTTTGGAAAGGGTCTGGCTGGAGGTGCGGCTGACACCGGAAGTGAACAGGACACAGACCACTGCTAGGAGCAGTACGGGAAAAAGAAACAGGAGACTTCGCCGGATTTTTTTTCTGCGGCTTTCAAAAAGTTCCATTATGTCACCACCTTACATTGCAAAATCTGAGAGGATGCCAAGAAGCGGCATCATCACGGAAAGCAGCACAAGCCCTACCAGAAGCGAAAGCAGGATCACAATGGCAGGCTCCACAACAGACACAGCCTCTGAGATTAGTCCGACGGCTTTATCCGTGTACTGCCGTGAAAGTCTGCGGAAGGCTTCGTCACTGGTGCCGGAGTAAAAGGAAACATTGATAAGACGACCTTCCATACCGTTAAAAAGCTCTGATTCGGTGAGGGCTTTGGAAAAAGCTTCTCCTTCATTAAGGAGGGAGGAGGTTTTTTCCAGGCGGGCGAGGATCTGGGGCTGGGTAAGCAGTGCCCTGGTAAGCTCCAGGGTGGTTTCAGGGGAAAGGCCGCTCTTAAGACCGAGTGACAGTCCCTGGGTCAGGCGGCTGTAATCCATGGCAGAAGGGATCTCGCGGAATACCGGAAGATGCGTTACCAGCCTGCCAAGGCTCTGGCGGCCTTTTTCGGTAAGGCTGAAAAACAGGATGCAGCCGATCAGCACAGCGGCCAGGAGCAGAAAGCCAATGGAGTAGCGGCTGATGACGCTGCCGATATTTAAAAGACTGCTGGAGACTCCGTTCATTTCCATTCCCATCTGGTTGAATACCTGCTGGAAAACAGGGAGAACCTTTATAAGGAGGACGAGAATCACAACGGCCATCATTCCCAGCATGATAAGCGGGTAGGTGACTGCACTTCGGATCTGCTGGGAAATTTCCTGTTCCTGCTCATAATGGAAAGCAAGACTTTCCATGATCTCGTCCAGACAGCCGGTTTCCTCTCCGGTTTTTACATAGGCAGTCATCGAGGGAGGAAAATAGCCGGTTTCCTCAAGTGCCTGAGAAAGGGAACCGCTTTCCTCAATGGAGCGGATCAGGGCATTCAGCAGCTTCTTGTCCGTATCGGTTTTGCTTTCATCACAGAGAATATGAAGTCCCTCTGTTGTGGATATGCCGGAATGCAGAAGCATTCCCAGCTGCCCGCAGAAGCCGGCAAGCTCACGGGCCGTCAGTTTATATTTCATAGTGTAGTCTCCTTTTTGTAGGTGGCTGTCAGTGTGTGAACTGTACAGTATAATTGCTTTCGTCTCCGATGTAATCCTGGATCTCATCGCTGTCATTGTTGGCATCAAAGGTGGGATCCATCAGCTTCCAGGTATCGCCGTCAAAGGAAATCGCTTTCGTGACCCAGCCTTTATTATGGATGTATACATCGATCCAGGCGTGCTTGATATCTCCTGAATAGCCGATCTCCAGCTTGCAGGGAATGGACTGGCTCCGAAGCATGGCGGCGGTCAGGGCCGCATAGTCGAAACAGATGCCGGTACCTGTTGAAAGAGTATCGTCAATATCAGGGAGATAGCCGGATTGCACGGAAGCCGCCTTGTCATAATCGTAGGTGATATGGCCGGTGACGTATACATAGACGGCTTTCAGGATCTCCACATCCTTCATGTCATTTGTAACGAGAGCAGCAGCTTCCTTGCAGGCCTGGCTGTCACTGGAGAAATTCACGTACTGGTTTGGATACAGAAACGGAAGAAATTCATTCTCAAGCTTAACCGTCAAGGTCTCCGTATAGAGAGCTGCATACTGGTTTCCGTCAACCTGCTGGTAGCAGGCGGCAAGATAATCGCCGTCTCCCTCGGAAAAAGGGAGAACAGCCTGCTCTTCCGGCTCCAGGAAATAGGAATAGATAACGCCGGAAGGAGTGGTAAGCTGAATACTCATACGGGAATCCTCTGAATCAGACCGGGCGATGAAATATCCCTGGTCCAGATGGGATATATCGAGGATCAGGGGAGAGCTGCCGAGAGTCTGCGTGCCGGGAGCTTCCGGGGTGAGTGCCTGCACGGTTGAAGGGACAGAAGCTTCAGTGCCGGAGCCGGAGGCAGTGTCACAGCCTGTAAGGAACAAAGGGATTCCCAGAAAAAATAATACAAAAAAGAGACGGACAGATAATTTGGACATACATACCGATCTCCTGTTGGAAAAAAATTATAGCTCTGGGCTACGGAAGCATTATAACAGATTGTGAAAAAAAAAGACAGGAGGAAGGCGCGGAATATTGACAATTCATGTAAAAAAACGTATAATATGAACATAAAGGCAAACCTGTTGAAAAGCGGGGACGCAAAGCCAAGGGTCTAAGGTCACAACTGAATGACTATGACAGCCGGTTGCCGCATTAATTCCGATTTAGTGATGTACTCAGACTTCATCCAGGTGAAAAAGGATTTATGTGTTGACGCGGCCGTTTATTTTAACAATAAGCGGTTTTTTTGATGCAGTAAACCTGCGGCCACCAGGAAAAGATGACAGCTGAGGCTCACATTTTTCAGAAAGGTGTGAAGAGTATGAAAAGAACGAGCCTAAAGAATTTTCTAAAGAAAAAGAAAATGGCAGCAGGATGTATTACAGCGGCCGCATTGCTTACAGCAGTAAGCGTGTCGGTGGTATGGCAGGATTCACAGACACCGGAGCTTCCGAATTATACGGATCCGGTAATTGAGCAGACCATCGAAGAAGATGAGACACCGCTTGCATCGCAGCCGAAGGTGACAACCAAGACAACCAAGAGCAGCAAGACAACCAGGAAGAACATCAAGCTGAAAACAGCATCCCAAAAAACCTATACCAAGAAGCTTCCGACAACTAAGAAGGTATCGAACAAGACAACCAAGAAGAACCAGACAACAACCGTAAAAATAAAGACAACGGTACAGACGGACACAGATCAGAAATACACGAAAAAATCAAAAAATGTAGTACAGACCCAGAAGGTTACAACAACCGTGCAGACGACTACAACGGTTGTCGCAGCTGCAAAGACAAGCAGTTCACAGACAACAACCGGCGCGAATGAGAAAAAAGAAAAATATACAGTTAACAATGTATCATCTATAGCACCCGACATGGACAGCAGGGTCTTAAATGCATACCAGAAGATGGGATTTACAGTAACGGTTGATCCGAGTGTTTCCTATGCAGGCTATTTTAATGCAAGGACAAGAAGTATTACACTTCAGAGAGAGGACGACACCATTTATCATGAGCTTGGACATTATCTCGCATTTATTGCAGGAAATGTCGATAAGAACAGTTCCTTCGCAGCTGTTTACAACAGCGAGAAATCCAAATTTACAGGTGTCAGAAAAGCATATGCAACGCAGAATGCATCGGAGTACTTTGCAGAATCTGTCCGGGAATATGTGGAGAATCCGTCCATATTGAAGGCACAGAGACCGCAGACATACGAAGCAATACAGAATGCGCTCGAAAAGGTTACAGATGCCCAGGTGAATAAGATCATCAATGTTTATAAGGTGATCTGGAAATAAAAAAGGATACATAGGCCACCCGGAAGAAACTTCCGGGTGGGATTTTTTTCGGTGAAATAAAAATGTCGATAAAAATTTCTTGCATTGCTTCAGAAAAGGTGTATATTATTATATAATCATAACTGGTCAGCACCCTCACTGCTGAATGGTTATATATAAATCATATTACGTAGATGATCCTATCACGTTCAATAACGGTTCAGACACCAGTACAGCCATGTCGGGCTGTGTAAAATTCCATCAATTAAAAAATAACATAATATAATTATAAACAGTAAGGATAGAGGTATTTATGAGAGAAAAATATGAATCACTATCTCTGGCCGTTCTGAAAGATCTGGCGAAGGCGAGAGGCATGAAGGGTATTTCCACTTTAAGAAAACCGGCACTGATCGAGAGGATGCTGGAAGAAGATGCGAAGGGGAATCCGGCTGAAGAAAAGAAGAGTACATCTGAGGAGAGATCCCAGGAGAAGAATGGTACGGAATATCGTACCCTTCAGACTGCGGATGGTGTGCAGGAACGCAGAG
Source organism: Prevotella sp. CAG:279 (assembly GCA_963642325.1). Lineage (GTDB taxonomy): Bacteria > Bacillota > Clostridia > Lachnospirales > Lachnospiraceae > Blautia_A. The sequence goes on along the minus strand of CAVIGE010000001.1, from coordinate 62,652 downwards.
AATACCGCACGGACAGAAATGAGCAGGAACACAGAACACTCCGCAGGGACTATACCAGAGAGAATAACAGAGAAGGCAGCCGTGAAGGCTATAACCGCGATAATTACAGGAAACCGGTAAGGGAAGAGCGCACATCCATGCGTGAAGGCACGCACGAAGCAGAGACGCGTACAGAGAATGGCAGTACTCCATCTGAAGCTGTACAGCTCGACAGTGGCGAGAAGGCTAATGGAATCCTTGAGGTGCTTCCGGACGGTTATGGATTTATCCGCTGTGAGAATTATCTTCCGGGAGAGAATGATATCTATGTTTCTCCGTCACAGATCCGCCGTTTTAACCTGAAAACAGGAGATATCATCCAGGGAAATATCCGCATTAAGACACAGGGTGAGAAGTTCAGTGCGCTTCTTTATGTATCTTCCATCAATGGTTTCCATCCAAGTGAGGGACAGAGAAGATATAATTTCGAGGATATGACGCCGGTCTTTCCGAACGACCGTCTTGTAATGGAGCGTGCGGGCGGTACAACAGCCATGCGTATCGTAGATCTTATCAGCCCTATCGGAAAGGGACAGCGAGGCATGATCGTGTCTCCGCCTAAAGCAGGTAAGACAACCCTTCTCAAGGATGTAGCCAAGTCTATTCTCAGGAATAACCGTGACATGCATCTGATCATCCTTCTGATCGATGAGCGTCCGGAGGAGGTTACGGATATTAAGGAAGCGATCCAGGGACCGAATGTGGAAGTGATCTATTCTACCTTTGATGAGCTTCCGGAGCATCATAAGAGAGTATCGGAGATGGTTGTGGAGCGTGCCCGCCGTCTTGTGGAACATAAGCAGGATGTTATCATCCTCCTGGATTCGATCACCAGACTTGCCAGGGCTTACAACCTGATCATCCCGCCAAGCGGAAGAACCTTGTCAGGAGGCCTTGATCCGGCGGCTCTTCATATGCCGAAGAGATTTTTTGGTGCAGCCCGTAATATGCGTGAAGGTGGAAGCCTGACCATTCTGGCTACTGCACTTGTGGATACCGGAAGCAAGATGGATGACGTGATCTACGAGGAGTTCAAGGGAACCGGAAATATGGAGCTTGTCCTTGACCGCAGGCTGCAGGAGAAACGGGTATTCCCGGCTATCGACATCCAGAAATCAGGAACAAGAAGAGAGGATCTTCTTCTCAGTAAGGAGGAACAGGAAGCTGTTTATATCATGAGGAAGGCCCTCAATGGAATGAAGTCTGATGAGGCAGTGGAGCAGATCCTGAACACCTTTGCCAGAACAAGGACGAATGCAGAACTGGTACAGACTGTAAGAAAACAGAAAATTTTATAAAGTCCTTGCATTTTAAAAAAAGCTATGTTATACTTAGCAAGCTGTTTAAAATGAAATTCGTCAAATGTATACGAATAATATTAAATATATAGAGAGGTGAAAATCATGAGAGAAGGAATCCATCCGAACTACTATCAGGCAACTGTAACCTGCAACTGCGGAAATACTTTCGTAACAGGTTCCACAAAAGAGGACATCCACGTAGAGATCTGTTCCAAATGCCACCCGTTCTACACAGGACAGCAGAAGGCTACACAGGCTCGCGGACGTATCGATAAGTTCAATAAGAAATACGGCCTGAATAAGTAATTATTACGAATACAGGAAATGAGAAGGTTGAGGTTGGGAAATCTCAACCTTTCTTTAACTGAAAATATTTTTCATTTTCAGGCTGCACAGGAGAGAATGAATGAAATCATCGAATATTGGCGGACAGGCGGTTATGGAAGGCATTATGATGCGCCATAAGGACAGGTATTCTATTGCAGTGCGCCGTCCGGACCAGGAAATTGAGCTGAAAGTAGAAGATTATAAATGCACCTTCGGAAACCATGCCTTCCTTAAGAAGCCCATCATCCGCGGTGTGGTAAGCTTTGTGGATTCTCTTGTGGTTGGAACGAAATGCCTGATGTACTCTGCCGAGATCGCAGGGGACGAGGAGGATGAGGAAGCTGCGAAGAAGAATGCACAGCTTACGGAGGAAGAACGCTCTGCGAAGAAGGCCAGGGAGGATAAGCAGTTTAAATGGCTTCTTTATGTGACGGTGGCTTTTTCCATGGTGGTATCTGTGGCTGCCTTTATGTTCCTGCCTTATATACTGGCCAGTCTGATCCGCAGGGTGGGTGCATCGGAATTTCTGGTCACAGTTGTGGAAGCTTTTGTGAAGCTTGCACTGTTTATGGGATATATGTTCCTGATCTCCAGGATGAAGGATATCCAGCGGACATTTATGTATCATGGTGCAGAGCACAAGTGCATCAACTGCGTGGAGCATGGGCTTCCGCTGACGGTTGAGAATGTTCTGGGAAGTTCCAGACTCCATAAACGCTGTGGGACAAGCTTTTTGTTCCTGGTCATGCTGGTAAGTATTGTCCTGCATTTCATATTTGTGCTGGTTCCGGTTTACTGGGTAAGACTGTTCGGAAGACTTCTTATGGTTCCGGTAGTTGCCGGAATCTCCTTTGAGATCATCCAGTGGGCCGGAAGAACGGACAGCAGGTTCGCGGATATCATGAGTAAGCCGGGTCTTGCCATGCAGAAATTCACAACAAAGGAGCCGACGGCAGATATGGCAGAGGTTGCCATCAAGGCGGTTGAGGCGGTTTTTGACTGGAGAGCCTATCTGAAAGAGGAATTTGGCCTGGATATTCCCTACGTGACTGAGGAGACAGAAAATGCAGAACCTTGAGTCCCTTCTGAAAAAAGGAACAGACATACTGAGAGATAATGGACTGGAAGAAGCCGGGCTGGATGCCTGGCTCCTTCTGGAATTTAAGACCGGAATAAACCGGGCATATTATTTTGCACATGGAGAGGAACCGGTGTCTGATGAAATTGCAGCAGAATATCTGGAGCTGATCGGCAGGCGTGCAGGCCATATTCCCGTACAGCAGCTGACTCATCAGGCTTTTTTTATGGGATACGAATTTTATGTAAACCAGGATGTGCTGATCCCGAGACAGGATACAGAGACACTTGTGGAAGAGGCACTGAAACGCCTGGACGGTATGAAGGAGCCGAAGATCCTGGATATGTGTACAGGCTCCGGCTGTATCCTTATAAGCCTTCTTCTGGAGAGGGAGGATGCCAGGGGCGCAGGTGCGGATATCTCACCGGAAGCCCTTGCTGTGGCAAAAAAGAATGCGAAGAGCCTTGGTGTGGAGAAACGGGCAGAATTTGTGGAAAGCGATACATTTTCAGCCCCGTATTTTTGCGAAAAGGCTGGAAAAGAGGGGGGAAGATATGATATCCTTATTTCAAACCCGCCTTATATTGCCACGGAAGAAATTGAGACATTAATGGAAGAGGTTCGCCTTCATGACCCGAGAAGGGCACTTGACGGCAGGGAGGATGGGCTTTATTTTTACAGGAGGATTACTGCAGAGGCAGGGAAATACCTGCGTCCGGGCGGATGGCTTTTGTATGAGATCGGCTGTACCCAGGGGGGAGCCGTCAGCGGGATGCTGAAAATGGCTGGTTTTGAGCAGGTTCAGGTAATAAAAGACCTTCCGGGGCTTGACCGTGTGGTAGCCGGGCAGAAGCCGCTGTAAAAATAAAAAATTGTGATTCACAGGTATCGGAAACAGGAGGAAATACATGTTTGATAAACTGGATGATCTGCTGGTACGCTTTGAGGAGCTTCTCAATGAGCTTGGAGAACCGGGAGTGACCGACGATCCGGCACATTTCCAGAAGCTTATGAAGGAGCAGAGCGATCTGCAGCCGATCGTAGAAGCATATAAAGAATACAAGAAAAACAAAGAGACGATCGAAGACAGTCTTTCCATGCTGGAGAGCGAGAAGGACGAGGAGATGCGTGAGATGCTTAAGGAAGAGCTTTCTGACGCGAAGAAGAGAGTGGAGGAGCTGGAGCATGAGCTGAAGATCCTTCTTCTTCCGAAGGACCCTAACGACAGCAAGAATGTTATCGTTGAGATCCGCGGCGGCGCAGGCGGAGACGAGGCGGCACTTTTTGCAGCGGAGATCTATCGTATGTATGTGAAATATGCAGAATCCCGCCGCTGGAAGACAGAGATGCTCAGCCTCAATGAGAACGGGATCGGAGGTTTCAAGGAAGTTACCTTCATGATCAAGGGTGAGGGCGCATATTCCAGGCTGAAATATGAAAGCGGTGTACATCGTGTACAGCGTGTGCCGGAGACAGAATCCGGCGGAAGAATCCATACCTCCACCTGCACAGTAGCGATCATGCCGGAGGCAGAGGAGATCGATTTTCATCTGGATCTCAATGAGTGTAAGTTCGACGTATTCCGTGCATCCGGAAACGGCGGCCAGTGTGTCAATACAACAGACTCCGCGGTACGTCTTACACATATCCCTACAGGAATCGTAATTTCCTGCCAGGATGAGAAATCCCAGCTTAAAAATAAGGATAAGGCACTTCGTGTACTTCGTTCCCGTCTGTATGAGATGGAGCTTGCCAAGCAGCATGATGCAGAGGCTGAGGCCAGAAGAAGCCAGATCGGTACAGGCGACCGTTCGGAGAAAATCCGTACCTACAACTTCCCGCAGGGACGGGTGACAGACCACAGGATCAAGCTTACTCTACACCGTCTTGAGAATATCCTGAACGGTGATCTGGATGAGGTGATCGACAGCCTGATCGCGGCAGACCAGGCAGTGAAGCTGACTAAGCTTAATGAGCAGGAGTAATACAGGTATCTGGTGATTACAGAGATAAATTTAAAGAAATTATAATAATTCAGGAGGAAACGTAATATGAAAAAGACAGCACTGGTAATCATGGCGGCAGGAATCGGAAGTCGTTTTGGAAAGGGAATCAAGCAGCTTGCACCGGTAGGCCCGAAGGGTGAGATCATTATGGACTATTCCATCCATGATGCACTGGAGGCAGGATTTAACAAGGTCGTATTTATCATCCGCAAGGATATCGAGGATGAATTCCGAAAAGTGATCGGAAACCGTATCGAGAAGATCACAGAGGTTGCCTACGCATTCCAGGAGATCGATGACCTCCCTGGAGATTTCAAAAAGCCGGCAGACCGTACCAAGCCATGGGGAACAGGACATGCTGTACTGGCAGCGAAGAAGGTCCTTTCCGAGCCATTTGCTGTTATCAATGCAGATGACTACTATGGAAAAGAAGCCTATGTCAAGGTACATGATTATCTTGTACAGGATCATCCGCAGGATGGCCCGATGCACATCTGCATGGCAGGTTTCCGACTGGGAAATACGTTAAGCGACAACGGAAGTGTTACAAGAGGTGTGTGCCATATTGAAGAGGGCAAGCTTGTTGGCGTGACAGAGACACACAACATCTTCAAGACAGCTGACGGTGCAGAGGCAAGAAACGATGACGGTACAGCCGAGACTCTGGATGTTAAGAGCCTTGTTTCCATGAATATGTGGGGACTGACACCGGAATTCATGGAAATCCTGGAAAAAGGCTTTGTAGAATTCCTTGGCGGAATTAAAGAAGGGGATATCAAGAAAGAGTACCTTCTTCCGGAGCTGATCGACCAGCTGATCCATTCCGGCAAGGCAGCAGTAGATGTTCTTGAGACAAAGGACGAGTGGTTCGGTGTGACATATCAGGAAGATAAGGCATCTGTACAGGCTGCATTTAAGAAGCTTACAGATGATGGCATTTATCCGGAAGGACTGTATCAGGAATAAGGAGTAACTGTCTGGAAGTCTGCGATTTTGTGAGGATGCCGGGCAGTTGCAATAAAGGAGAACATTATGGGCAAATATTTTGGAACAGATGGTTTTCGTGGTGAGGCAAATGTGAAGCTTACAGCAGACCACGCATTTCGTGTAGGACGTTATCTTGGATGGTATTATGGCAGAGATCACAAGGCAAAGATCGTGATCGGCAAGGATACAAGAAGAAGCAGCTATATGTTTGAGTATGCACTGGCAGCAGGACTGACTGCTTCCGGCGCAGATGCATATCTGCTTCATGTAACGACTACACCCAGTGTATCCTATGTAGTACGTACAGAGGATTTTGACTGCGGGATCATGATCTCTGCAAGCCATAATCCGTTCTATGATAACGGGATCAAGATCCTTAACGAGAACGGACAGAAGATTTCGGCGGAGATCGAGGCACGTATTGAGGCATATCTGGACGGTGAGATCGAAGAGCTTCCTTTTGCAACAGGCGAGGATATCGGCTGTACGGTGGATTTTGCGTCAGGAAGAAACCGCTACATCGGACATCTGATTTCCATTCCATGCCACGACTTCAAGAATATTAAGGTAGGGCTGGATTGCTCCAACGGAAGCTCTTCAGCTATTGCCAAGAGTGTTTTTGACGCGCTCCGTGCAAAGACCTATGTGATCAACAATGAGCCGAACGGAACCAATATCAACCGCGGCTGCGGTTCCACACATATCGAAGTCCTGAAACAGTATGTGGTAGATAAGGGGCTGGATATCGGTTTTGCATACGATGGTGATGCGGACAGGTGTATTGCAGTGGATCATCGGGGAAATATCATTGACGGTGACAAGATCATGTATGTATGCGGCAAGTATCTCCGGGAAAAAGGCCAGCTCAATGGAAATACAGTTGTTACAACCGTTATGTCGAACCTTGGACTTTACAAGTCTCTTGAGCGGGAAGGCATTGACTACGAGCAGACAGCAGTCGGTGACAAATATGTTGCTGAAAATATGATGGAAAATAATTACAGTATCGGCGGTGAGCAGTCCGGACATATTATTTTCAGCCGTTATTCCGCTACAGGTGACGGGATCCTTACCTCTCTTATGCTCATGGAAGCATGTGTAGATAAAAAAGCCACACTCTGCGACCTTGCGAAGGAGATGAAGGTTTATCCGCAGCTTCTCCGCAACGTGCGCGTTTCGGACAAGAAAACAGCACTGGATAATGAGAAGGTGCAGGCTGCCATTGAGGCAGCAGCGGAAGCACTTGGTGATGACGGACGTATCCTGGTACGTGAGAGTGGTACAGAGCCGCTGATCCGAGTAATGGTAGAAGCGGGAACAGATGAACTCTGCCATAAATATGTGGAAAGTGTTGTTGATGTGATAGAAGCCGAAGGGCTTGTTGTAGAATAAGGAACCCCATGAAAAAAACAAAGACAGTATGGATTCTCGCGGCCATGACAGGAGCTCTGCTCCTTTGCGGCTGCGGCAGTGAAAAAACAAAAACATACGAGCAGGCAGGAAAGGATCTTGCCCAGGGAAGCTATAAGTATGCCCTGGAGGAATACCAGACTTCCATCCAGAATGGGGTGAAGCTGGCGCAGTCTTACCGTGGCGCAGGTATTGCAAACCTCCGTCTTGGAAAGTATGAGGATGCGGTCACCAGCTTTACGGAGGCACTGAACTGTGACAAGGTGAGCAAAAGCCTCCGGAAGGATATCCTTTCCTACCGTGCAACTGCAGAGCTGAAATCAGGCAGGTATGAGGATGCAATGGCAGACTGCCAGACTCTTGGAGAAGATTTTGACATGGATGCCGGCAGCTATTTCCTCACCGGAAAGGTTGCACTTGCAATGGATTCCTATGAGGAAGCCGCGTCTAACTTCAAGCAGGCCTACGGTGAGGATTCCACCTACGATATGGCCATCCAGATCTATGAGGCATATCTTGCCAAGGATATGGAAGCAGACGGAACGAGATATCTGGAGGCTGCACTTTCCTCCGAAGCGAAGGATGCCCAGGATCACTGTGACAGAGGCCGCGTCTATTATTATATGGAAGACTACAGCAATGCAAAAAAAGAGCTTCTGGAGGCCTCCAAGAAGGATAGTACAGAGGCACTGCTTCTTCTTGGCATGGTATATCTGGCCCAGGATGATGTAGATAATGCAAAAGCTATGTATACACAGTATATTTCAGCAGAGGGTGATTCTGCGAAGGGTTATAACGGGCTGGCACTGTGTGATATCAGAAATGGAGATTACGATTCTGCCCTTGAGAACATCACAAAGGGACTGCCAACAGCCACAACCGATGAGATGCAGAGCCTTCTCTTTAATGAGATCGTAGCCTATGAGAAGAAGCTGGATTTTGCTACCGCACTGACCAAGGCACAGGAATATATTGAGATGTTCCCGGAAGATTCCGCTGCAAATAAAGAGCTGGCATTTCTGAAAACCAGAACATCATCGGAGGGCTGATATGGAGTATTTTGACGAGATACAGGACCGCGTGATCCTGATCGGCGTGCAGGCAAACCCCGGCGATGATATGGAGGAATCCCTGGATGAGCTGGGAGAGCTTGCGGCTACGGCAGGAGCAGTGGTGGCAGGAAGGATCATCCAGAACCGTGAGTCAGTCCATCCCGGAACCTATATCGGCAAAGGAAAGATCGAGGAAGTTAAGACGCTTCTTTATGCCCTGGATGCCAATGGCGTGATCTGCGATGATGAGCTCTCGCCAGCGCAGATGAACAATCTGGAACGTGAGCTGGAGTGCAAGGTCATGGATCGGACTTTGCTGATCCTTGATATTTTTGCGAAGCGTGCAGTGACAAGCGAAGGTAAGATACAGGTAGAGCTGGCACAGCTCCGTTACCGTTCTGCACGGCTGGTGGGGCTTCGTTCGTCCCTTTCCCGTCTTGGCGGCGGAATCGGAACGAGAGGTCCTGGTGAGAAGAAGCTGGAGACGGACAGACGCCTGATACGGAACCGGATTTCTGCGCTGAAGCAGGAGCTTTCCCAGGTGGAGAAGCACAGAGAACTGATCCGCTCCCGGAGGGCAGCCGGTAATCTTAAGACTGCCGCCATTGTGGGCTATACCAATGCAGGAAAATCCACGCTTCTCAATACACTGACAGGAGCCTCGGTGCTTTCTGAGGATAAGCTTTTTGCAACGCTTGATCCTACAACGCGTCTTTTAACCCTGGACGACGGACAGCAGCTGCTTCTTACGGATACGGTAGGATTTATCCGCAAGCTTCCGCACAATCTGGTTGAGGCCTTTAAGAGCACACTGGAGGAGGCGAAATATGCGGACTATATCGTCCATGTGGTGGATGCTTCCAATCCACAGGCCGAGATGCAGATGCATATAGTATATGAGACGCTGAGGGAGCTTGGGGCGGCCGGCAAAAAGACGATCACACTTTTTAACAAGCAGGACAGAGTTTCCGGAGAGAGTCTCCGGGATCTTCGGGCAGACCATACCCTGAAGATTTCTGCGCGTACTGGGGAAGGCCTTGAGGAATTTAAGGAGCTTCTTTCTGAAATCCTGGCAGAGGGGCAGATTTATATGGAGCGGCTTTTCCCATATTCGCAGGCCGGACAGATACAGCTGATCCGGGAGTACGGACAGCTTCTTTCTGAGGAGTATACAGAGGGCGGGATCGCCGTGAAAGCAAGGGTTCCAAGGGAAATCTACCCGAAGGTCACATGATCTGCCCGAATCAGGCGGCGAATGCGGATATCCGATTGATAAAACGAATTTTAGTACCATATATAGTACCGTGAACAAAATGGACACTATATATGGTATTTTTTGTGTTGACGCAAAGATTTCGGTCTGATAAAATAAGCCTACAGCGTTTTTGGAAAAAACACTTTATATATACATGTATGAGGGAGGCATTTTTTATGTTTCAGGTAGTAAAAAGAGACGGAGAGCTGGATGAATTTAAAATGGGGAAGATTACGGCAGCCATTGATAAGGCGTTTGACGCGAAGGGCAAGAATTACAGCCCGGATATGATCGATCTTCTGGGGCTTCGTGTTACAGCAGATTTTCAGAATAAGATTGAGGACAATCATATTTCCGTGGAGGATATCCAGGACAGCGTGGAGAATGTACTGATCCAGGCCGGATACTCCGATGTTGCCAAGGCTTATATCCTGTATCGCAAGCAGCGTGAGAAGATCCGCAATATGAAATCTACCATCCTTGATTATAAAGAGATCGTAAACAGCTATGTGAAGGTCGAGGACTGGCGTGTAAAAGAGAACTCAACGGTCACTTATTCCGTAGGAGGACTGATCTTAAGCAACTCCGGTGCAGTAACCGCAAATTACTGGCTGTCTGAGATCTATGACAATGAGGTCGCGGAGGCGCACAGGAATGCAGATATCCACATCCACGACCTTTCCATGCTTACAGGATACTGTGCAGGCTGGTCCCTGAAACAGCTGATCCGTGAGGGGCTTGGCGGGATCGAGGGCAAGATCACTTCTGCGCCGGCAAGACATTTAAGTGTACTCTGTAACCAGATGGTCAATTTCCTGGGGATCATGCAGAATGAGTGGGCAGGAGCACAGGCATTTTCATCCTTTGATACCTATCTGGCTCCTTTTGTAAAGGCAGACAATCTTTCCTATACGGAAGTGAAGAAATGCATTGAATCCTTTGTATATGGCGTGAATACACCGAGCCGCTGGGGAACACAGGCACCGTTCTCCAATATCACGCTGGACTGGACAGTTCCGGACGACCTTGCAGAGCTTCCCGCGATCGTAGGCGGCAAGGATATGGACTTCAGGTATAAAGACTGTAAGAAAGAGATGGATATGGTCAACAAGGCCTTCATCGAGACTATGATCGAGGGAGATGCCAACGGACGCGGATTCCAGTATCCGATTCCGACCTATTCCATCACCAGTGAGTTTGACTGGTCTGATACTGAGAATAACCGTCTTCTTTTTGAGATGACATCCAAGTATGGTACACCATATTTTTCCAACTATATCAACAGCGATATGAAGCCAAGTGACATCCGCAGCATGTGCTGCCGTCTCCGCCTGGATCTTCGCGAGCTCCGCAAAAAGAGCGGTGGTTTCTTTGGCTCCGGCGAGAGCACCGGTTCTGTCGGTGTTGTCACGATCAATATGCCGCGTATCGCCTATCTGTCAAAAAGCCCGCAGGAGTTTTACCACCGCCTGGACCGCATGATGGATATTTCCGCAAGATCCCTTCACATCAAGCGAGATGTGATCAGCAAGCTTCTTGAAGAAGGACTGTATCCATATACGAAGAGATATCTTGGAAGCTTTGATAATCATTTTTCCACGATCGGCCTTGTGGGAATGAATGAGGCGGGTCTGAACGCATGCTGGCTCAGAAAGGATATGACAGATGCTGCTACCCAGAAATTCACAAAGGAAGTCCTGGAGCATATGAGAAACCGTCTGTCCGACTATCAGGAGCAGTATCCGGGAGAGCTTTTCAACCTGGAGGCAACACCTGCGGAATCTACGTCTTACCGTCTTGCGAAGCATGACAGAAAGCGTTATCCGGATATACTGACAGCAGGAAAAGAGGGCGATACGCCGTACTATACAAACAGCTCTCATCTGCCGGTGGATTATACCTCGGATATTTTTGATGCACTGGATATCCAGGATGACCTGCAGACACTGTATACATCAGGAACTGTTTTCCATGCATTTCTCGGTGAGAAGCTTCCGGACTGGAAGGCTGCCGCTTCTCTGGTGCGTAAGATCGCAGAGAATTACCGTTTGCCATATTATACCATTTCTCCCACATATTCCGTATGCCAGGAGCATGGCTATATCAGCGGAGAGCATTTTAGCTGTCCGAAATGCGGCAAAAAGGCGGAGGTTTACAGCCGTATCACAGGATATTACCGTCCGGTACAGAACTGGAACGATGGCAAGGCACAGGAGTATAAGAACCGTACGCTCTATGATATTACCCATTCCCGGCTCAAGAAGGTCCATACCAGCGTGATGACCATGAAGGGTGACGAGGTTGAGATCCAGCCGGTTGAATCTCATAGATATCTGTTCACAACAAGCACCTGCCCGAACTGCCGTATGGCAAAGAAGATGCTGGAAGGTGAAGAACTGGAGATCATTGATGCAGAGCAGAATCCGGAGCTGGCCAGACAGTACGGGATCCGTCAGGCACCAACCCTGGTGATCACTGACGGGGCACAGATCAGGAAGTATGTGAATGCTTCCAATATACAGAAGTATGTGGAGGAAGAACTGGACTGAGTTCTTCATGCCAGCTGCTATAAGATGGCCGGACGCATGTCGATATGGATGTGCGGCCGGCCTTTTTGTGATTTGTGGTTGACATTTCATGTCGTAATGGTATACTTATATTAAATTTGACGATTGAAAGCGTTACGCTTTAACGTGCGAATGTCCCGCGAGGGGGATTTCCTTCCGGGAAATTTCGTGTTAAAATAAGAAAAGATAAAAAGAAAAGAGGAGACATAATATGGTAAAACAGAACATCGTCTTTGTAGAAAACACCCCTGGAAGTCTTCAGAAGGTTACCCGTATCCTTGCGGAGAACCAGATTGACATTTATGGCTTTGGCTGCTTCGATGCACCGGAATTTGCAAATTTCCGTATGGTATGTGATGATCCGGAAAGAGCAGATCAGATCATGGCTGAGAGTGGCTACATGACCCGTATCACACAGGCAATACTTGTGGATCTTCAGGATGAGATCGGCGGTCTGGACAAGCTTTTGAGTGTTATGGGAGACAGCAACGTAAATCTTCATTATATCTACACCTTCTTCCACAGAGGCCTGAAGGTTCCGGTAGCGATCATGCACTGCGAGGACCTTCTCGTAGCAGAGAGTGTACTCCGCAATAATGGATTCAAGGTTCTGAACCGCCTGGTAGATCCGGATGGAGTAGAAGCATAAGAGCATTTTGGGTGGAGTATTGAAGTTTTGATATGGCAATGCTACAATAACAGAGCGTGCCGGGAAATCTGAAAACGTTTTCCGGGCACGCTCTTATTGCGTTTATAAGATACAAACAATGGAGGAAATCGATGAAAAGAGAAAGTTTCAGAAAAGGTGTGAAGGACGGAGTGCCCATTGGACTTGGATATTTTGCAGTGTCGTTCACCTTTGGCATGATGGCGGTTGCCGGGGGCTTAAGTATCTGGCAGGCGGTTCTGATCTCTCTGACCAATGTGACATCAGCCGGTCAGTTTGCAGGACTGGACATTATTTTTGCCGGAGGTTCCATGTGGGAAATGGTTATGACCCAGCTGGTGATCAATTTGCGCTACTGCCTGATGTCATTTTCCCTGTCGCAGAAATTCCGGCGGGAGGAATCCGGCATCCTGAAGTATATTGCAGCCTTTGGTGTCACAGATGAGATATTCGGGATCAGTGCAGCACAGGAGGGAAAGGTCAGCGTATTTTATAATTATGGAGCTATGTGCGTAGCGATCCCGGGCTGGAGTTTGGGGACACTGGCAGGAGGCATCTCCGGAAGCCTTCTTCCGGATTTTATGCTCAGTGCACTGAGTGTGGCTATCTACGGAATGTTCCTGGCTATCATCATTCCGCCTTCCAAGAAGAGCAGGCCGGTTTTTGGGGTTGTTGCGGCATCCATGCTGGTCAGCACTGTTTTTGCGGTGACTCCTGTGCTGAAGCAGGTATCTTCCGGATTTATGATCATCATCACAACACTGCTGGCAGCAGGTCTGGCAGCGTATTTTTGTCCGTTGGAGGAAAAGGAGGAAGCTTTGCATGAGTCATAATATATATCTTTATATTCTGGTGATGGCGGTGGTTACATATCTCATCCGTATGCTGCCCCTCGCCCTTGCAAAAAACGAGATCCGAAGTCCCTTTATCAAATCCTTTCTATATTATGTGCCATATGCCTGTCTGGCTGCCATGACCTTTCCGGCCATCCTCAAAGCCACAGACAGCATCATCTCCGGCGCGGCAGGTTTCTTCGTAGCCCTCATCGCAGCCTACAAAGAAAAAAGCCTGATCACAGTAGCACTGCTGGCGTGCGCGGCGGTGTTTATTGTGGAGAGGATTCTGGTATTTATCTGAAAAATAAAAGGAATAAATTAAGATAAACGAACTATAACCGGGAAAATCTTTTCTGAGGAACGATAGTATTTCCAGTGGGTTATCGGATGAAAAGAACAGAGGAAATGTCAGTGAGCAGGAGGGAGCTCATCAAAGCTCCCTCCATTTCCATTTATTATTCACCTAAAAAGCCAAGATCGATCTCCCCATCAAATACTGTAGTTGCCGGGCCGGTCATGTATACAAGATTTTCGTTTCTTTCCCAGGAGATATTTAAATTTCCACCAAGGAGCTGTACGGTTACCGGTTTACTGCCGTCAACTTTATCATTGAGGATGGAAGAGACCGTAACTGCGCAGGCACCGGTACCGCAGGCCAGGGTCTCTCCGGAGCCGCGCTCCCATACACGCATCCTGACGGTATGGCGGTCGATCACCTGAACAAATTCGGTGTTGACCCTGTCCGGGAAGCATACGTGATTCTCAAAGGAGGGGCCGATTTTTTCCAGGTCAAGGCTGTCCACGTCATCTACATAGATAATAGCATGAGGATTACCCATGGAAACGGCAGTCATGTGGTATTCTTTTCCATTGACAGTGATCGGAGCATTGATGACCTGCTCGGTTTCGGCAACCACCGGGATCTCTTTTGCGGTGAGAATCGGGGAGCCCATGTTGACCTTTACCATGGAAGCCTTGCCGTCACGGATGGTGAGGTCTACATATTTAACGCCGCTCTTGGTGGCAATACTTAAGGTTGTTTTATCAACAATATTGTGGTCATAAACATATTTGGCAACGCAGCGGATACCATTTCCGCACATAGCTCCCTGGGAGCCATCCAGGTTGTACATATCCATCTCGCAGTCTGCGATCTCAGACGGGCGGATCAGGATCAGGCCGTCCGAACCGATACCGAAATGGCGGTCGCTGACGAATTTCGCCACAGCTGACGGATCCTTCACAGTTTCCTCAAAACAGTTTACATATACATAATCATTTCCAATACCATGCATTTTCGTGAATTTCATAGTAATAACCTCCTGTTTCTGATTATTATACTTGTTCCTTCCGGCAGAGCACAAGTCCCTCATGGAAAAAACAGGCCAGTTTTTTTCATTCCGTATTATAGTATATCGGATGATTGTTACCGAAAAGTGAATTTTACCATGTATTGGAAGGGAAATTTCAGGCTAAAGGTTTTCTGTGCTTGCAATTTATCAAAAACATGGTATCATAAAACAAAGCAATATGCATAAACATGTATAACTATTCATGTATTTCGCGGGATCTGCTGCCGGGGATGTGAAGGAGGGCAGCTGGCGCGTGAGTACACAGAACGCAGGAGGAATGAAGAAATGAAGAGAAAATTTATGGCACTTGCACTTGCGGCAGCTATGGCAGTATCCATGACATCCGCTGTTTTTGCGGCAGATGAGATCAAGAGCGCAGATGACCTTACCGGTAAGAAGATCGGTGTTCAGCTTGGAACAACAGGTGATACACTTGCAACAGAGATCGAGGATGCAACGGTAGAGAGATATAATAAAGGAAACGATGCAGTTCTCGCCCTGAAGCAGGGCAAGGTTGACTGTGTGGTGATCGACAGCGAGCCGGCCAAGAAGTTCGTTGAGAAGAACGATGACCTTGAGGTTATTGAGGATGTTTTTGAAAAAGAGGAATATGCGATCTGTCTTTCCAAGGATAACGAAGATCTGACGAAGGAGTTCAACGAGGCACTGAAGGAGCTGAAGGAAGAGGGAACACTGGATTCCATCAGAGATAACTACATCGGTGATGACGCAGGTAAGACACCATATGAGTCTCCGGAGGATGCAGACCATTCCAAGGGAACACTTACCATGGCAACCAACGCAACCTTCCAGCCATACGAATATTACGATGGAGACAAGATCGTAGGTATTGATGCGGATATTGCCCAGGCGATCTGCGATAAGCTTGGATATGAGCTGAAGATCGAGGATATGGAGTTTGATGCGATCATTAATGCAGTGAAATCCGGAAAAGCTGATTTCGGTGCAGCAGGAATGACTGTGACAGAGGACCGCAAGAAGAGTGTTGATTTCACAGATCCATATACAACAGCAGAGCAGGTTATCATTGTAAAGAAATAAATTATAGAACTGAATTCAGGTTCCGGATTTCCGGGGTATGCTTCCGGGACTCGGAACCTGTAGTTTTGGAAAGGGTGGAAATTTTGAGTTTTATTGAACAGTTTCAGTTTAATTTTCTGGACGACAACCGCTGGCAGTTCATCATATCCGGTCTGAAAAACACCATCATCATCACATTTTTTGCGGTACTGCTTGGTATTTTTCTCGGATTTCTGATCGCTATTGTCCGTTCCACACACGATAAGACAGGCAAGCTTAAGATCCTTAATGCAATCTGCCGTGTTTATCTGACGGTGATCCGTGGCACACCGACCATGGTACAGCTGCTGATCGTATACTATGTTATTTTTGCAACTGTTGATCCGGGTAAGATGGTGGTTGCGATCATCGCATTCGGCATGAACTCCGCTGCATATGTGGCAGAGATCGTCCGCTCCGGTATCATGTCCATTGACCAGGGACAGTTTGAGGCCGGACGAAGCCTGGGACTTAATTACACACAGACTATGACGAAGATCATTCTTCCACAGGCAGTTAAAAACATTCTTCCGGCACTTGGAAACGAGCTGATCGTGCTCTTAAAAGAGACCTCCATCAGTGGTTACATTGGCCTTATGGATCTGACCCGTGGCGGTGACATTATCCGAAGCCAGACATACAGTGCACTTTTCCCGCTGCTTGCGGTAGCAGCGATCTATCTTGTGATCGTCTGCTTCCTTACCTACCTTGTAGGAAGACTTGAGAGGAGGCTTAGAACCAATGAGCGTAAGTAATGAAGTACTTCTTGATGTACAGGGCCTTCAGAAAGCCTATGGCAGCAATCAGGTCCTCAACGGGATCACCACGCAGATCCGCCGCGGTGAGGTTGTGGCGATCATCGGACCATCTGGCTGCGGTAAATCTACATTTCTCCGTTCGCTGAATCTCCTTGAGGAGCCAACCGGGGGAAAAATCCTCTTCGAAGGAACTGATATCACAGATCCGAAGGTGGATATCAACCGCCACCGTCAGAAGATCGGAATGGTGTTCCAGCAGTTCAACCTGTTCCCTCATAAGACGGTGAAGGAGAATATTATGCTTGCCCCGGTGACTCTGAAGCTGATGAGCAGGGAGGAGGCAGAGAAAACAGCCCTGGAGCTTCTGAAACGTGTCGGCCTTCCGGATAAGGCAGATTCTTACCCGGATATGCTTTCCGGCGGCCAGAAGCAGCGTATTGCCATTGCGAGATCGCTGGCTATGAATCCGGATGTGATGCTTTTTGATGAGCCTACATCTGCTCTTGACCCGGAGATGGTCGGAGAGGTTCTGGAGCTGATGCAGGAGCTTGCAAAATCAGGCATGACCATGGTGGTGGTAACACATGAGATGGGATTTGCCCGCGAGGTGGCAACCAGAGTTCTTTTTATTGATGAAGGAAAGATCCAGGAGGAGAATTCCCCGAAGGAATTTTTCGCAAATCCGAAGAACAGGAGACTTCGTGAGTTCCTCTCCAAAACCTTATAAAGGATAGCGTAGGTTAAGCAAAACAAACATATATTCGCCTGAAAGGGTGGAAGAATTATGATTATCAGAAATGGTAATGTTTTTCAGGAGGACGGCAGCTACCAGAAAAAGGATCTCTATGTGGAAAACGGCCGGCTCGTTTCCGGTGAGTCGGAGGTTTCCGATAAGGAAGAGGTGGATGCGTCCGGGCTGAAGGTGCTGCCGGGACTTGTGGATATCCACAGCCACGGGGCAGTGGGCCATGATTTTTCTGACGCAGATGCCCCCGGACTCAAAAAAATCCTCCGGTATGAGAAAGCACAGGGAATCACCTCCTGCTGTCCGACCTCCATGACCTTGCCGATGGAGCAGCTGATCCGGATCTTCGCATCTGCGGCGGAGGTGGAAGCAGATGAAAGCTGTGCCCGGATCGTGGGATTAAATATGGAAGGCCCTTTTCTTGATCCTGAAAGAAGGGGCGCGCATGAGGAGCGATATATCCAAAAGCCGGATATTGGATTCTTCCGGGAATGCCAGAGGGCATCCGGGAACAAGATACGGATTGTCACCGTGGCTCCGAATATGGAAGGCGCAGAGGCTTTTATCCGGGAGCTTAAGGATGAGGTTGTGATTTCCATCGGGCACACGGGGGCAGATTACGACTGTGCAGCCCGGGCGATGCGGCAGGGTGTCCATCACGTGACGCATCTTTATAATGCCATGAATCCGCTGGGACACCGTGCGCCTGGTGTGATTGCTGCTGCGGCAGATGACCCACAATGTATGGCAGAGCTGATCGGTGACGGAATCCATATCCATCCATCGGTAGTGAGAAATACATTCCGTATGTTCGGGGAAGAACGGATCGTACTGATCAGTGATTCCATGATGGCAGCAGGAATGGAGAATGGTGAGTATGAGCTGGGCGGCCAGAGGGTTATTATGAAGGATCGGAAGGCTGTGCTTGAAGATGGCACGATCGCAGGCTCTGCAACGAATCTGTATGAGTGTATGAGGTGCGTGATCGGCATGGGTGTGCCGGAATGTGCCGCAATCCTTGCAGCTACCAGAAATCCGGCGAAGAGTATTGGAATTTATGATGAAGTTGGTTCCCTCATGCCCGGAAAGCGGGCAGATCTTGTGCTGGCAGATGAGAAACTGAAGATTGTGAGGGTGATATAAGAAAAGGATGACGCTCCGCTGGATTAATGGCGGATGTCATCCTTTTTTGCACTGTACTGGCTGCTGTAGAGTAAATGGTCTGCCGACAGACAGGGTCTATTTTGTTTCCTGTCCCTGCGTCGTCTGAGCAGCTTTCATTTCATTATAGCAGTATTTGATGATTGACTTTCTGGTTATGATTCCGATAAAAGCTCCCTGGTCATCGACAACCGGAACAAAGTTCTGGTTGATGGCGCGGTCCAGAAGATCCTCCATGTCGGAGTCTGCGTGTACCGGCTTATAGGTGGCACGGCGCGGGATCGCCATAATAGGAATTCCCTCTGTTTCCTTGATATCATGGATGTCGGCTCTGCGCATTCCCCAGAGAAGATCGCCCTCTGAGATCGTCCCCAGGTATTTGCCGTCCATGGTAAGGATCGGGATGCAGGAGTATTTTCGGTGTTCCATTTTTTCCAGGGTCTGACGAAGCGTTTCATCCTCGAAGATGTAGGCAACTTCATTCTTTGGAATCAGAAAAAACAGAATGTTCACGTTATCACCTCGTTTCTCTGAGCTGTTTTACAGAAGCTGAAGGCCGTGTTCCCTGGCAGCAGCGGTGATTTCTTCCGGCCAGAGAGATACATGTACCTCACCGATATGTGCCTTGCGGAGGAAGAACATGCAGATCCTGGACTGGCCGATTCCGCCGCCGATGGTATAAGGAAGCTCCTGGTCAAGGATCGCCTTCTGGAAAGGAAGCTCTCTTCTGTCATCGCAGCCGGCTTCTGTAAGCTGGCGGTCAAGTGCGTCCTCGTCAACACGGATTCCCATGGAGGAAAGCTCAAGCGCAATGTCAAGTACCGGATAGTATACCAGGATATCGCCGTTCAGTTCCCAGTCATCGTAGTCCGGGGCACGTCCGTCATGACGCTCTCCGTTTGTGAGGGTTTTGCCGACCTTCATAAGGAAGACGGCACCCTTCTCACGGGTGATCCTGTATTCACGTTCCTTCGGTGTGCAGTCTGGATACATGTCGAGAAGCTCCTGGGTTGTGATAAAGAAGATATCCTTCGGAAGGATTTCTTCGATGTAGTCGTACTGTACTGCCATATATTTCTCGGTTTTGCGAAGGACGCTGTAGATATTGCGTACAGTTTCCTTAAGCGTTTCCACGGAGCGTTCTTCTCTGGAGATGATCTTCTCCCAGTCCCACTGGTCTACATAAACAGAGTGGATATTGTCAAGGTCTTCGTCGCGGCGGATTGCTACCATATCTGTATAAAGTCCCTCACCGTGGGAAAAACCATATTTCTTCAGTGCGTAGCGTTTCCATTTGGCTAGGGAGTGCACGATCTCGGCGTTGCTTCCCTCGATGGCCCTGATATCAAAGCTTACAGGACGTTCCACACCATTTAAGTTATCATTAAGGCCAGACTCCGGTGCTACGAAGGTCGGTGCGGATACACGGAGAAGATTAAGCTTCTGCGAGAGTGTCTGCTGGAAGAAATCCTTTACAGTTTTGATCGCAATCTGTGTATCATGGAGGTTCAGGTCTGCATGATAGGTTGCGGGTATTGTGATTGTATTCATTATCGGTCCTCCTGATAATTTTTGGGCTTGTCTGCTCTGTGTGGTATTATAGCAGAAAAAGGGGGGAGTGGCAATAAGGGGAGTGCTGTCTGGTCATGTATACAGAAATACCCCTTTTCTTTTTAAGCCAGCTGTGGTATACTCATGCCTAGCACAATATATAGAGAAAAAACAAGATATAGAGAACTATAGTACTATATATAGTACCGGGAGAGATGAGCCATGATATATGTGATCAAGAAAGACGGGACAAGAGAGGAGTTTAATCCTCTGAAGATCGTAGCTGCCGTAAATAAATCAGCAGAGCGTATTCTTTATACTTTTTCAGAGGAGGAGAAGGATTTTATCTGCAGGTTCGCCCAGGAGCATGCGGATTCCCTGGGAAAAAACGAGATTGAGATCCAGGAGATGCACAATATTGTAGAGGGTGCCCTGGAGCGCGTGAATCCGGCTGTAGCCAAGAGCTATCGAGATTACCGTAATTACAAGCTGGATTTCATCCATATGATGGATGATGTCTATACCAAGAGCCAGGCGATCCGCTACATTGGTGATAAGAGCAATGCCAATACAGACAGTGCGCTTGTAGCTACCAAGCGGAGCCTGATCTTTAATGAGCTGAATAAGGAGCTTTACCGTAAATTTTTTATGAACCGCAACGAGCTCCAGGCATGTAAGGACGGATATATTTATATCCATGACCAGTCTGCGCGTCTGGATACCATGAACTGCTGTCTTTTTGATGTGGCGGCCGTTTTAAGCGGCGGCTTTGAGATGGGAAATGTATGGTATAATGAGCCTAAGACACTGGATACTGCTTTTGATGTCATGGGGGATATCATCCTCAGTACGGCGGCGCAGCAGTATGGTGGGTTTACCGTGCCGGAGGTGGATAAGATCCTGGCACCCTATGCAAGAAAGAGCTACGATAAATATATTTCCGAGTTTATGAAATATTCCGATGAGAGCTGGAAGGGCCGCGAGGAGAAAGCCATCGAGTATGCGCTGGACAAGGTGCGCAGAGAGTATGACCAGGGCTGGCAGGGAATTGAGTACAAACTGAATACGGTGGGATCGTCCAGAGGGGATTATCCGTTTGTTACCGTGACTCTTGGTCTTGGAACAGAGCAGTTCGAGAAGATGTGTACCATTTCTCTTCTGAAGGTCCATCAGGGAGGACAGGGAAAGGCTGGACATAAGAAGCCGGTGCTTTTCCCCAAGATCGTTTTCCTCTATGATAAGGAGATCCATGGTCCGGGGAAATGCTGCGAGGATATTTTTGAGGCTGGTGTGGAATGCTCCTCCAGGACCATGTATCCGGACTGGCTTTCCATGTCCGGTGCAGGCTACATTTCCAGCATGTATCAGAAATATAAGAAGGTTATCAGCCCGATGGGATGCCGTGCTTTCTTAAGCCCGTGGTATGAGCGTGGCGGAATGGAACCGGCAGATGAGAATGACACACCTGTTTTTGTGGGACGTTTTAACATCGGTGCAGTGAGCCTTCACCTGCCGATGATCCTTGCGAAGGCAAGGGCGGAGAGCAGAGATTTCTATGAGGTTCTGGATTTCTATCTTGAGATGATCCGTAACCTGCATATCCGTACCTATGAATATCTGGGACAGATGCGTGCTTCTACAAACCCGCTTGCTTACTGCGAGGGCGGTTTCTACGGCGGACACCTGAAGCCGAGTGAAAAGATCGGCAAGATCTTAAAGCCGATGACAGCTTCCTTCGGTATTACGGCACTGAATGAGCTGCAGGAGCTTTACAATGGCAGATCCATTGCCGAGGATGGAGAGTTTGCACTGGAGGTTCTCAGATATATCAATGATAAGGTAAACCAGTACAAGAAAGAAGATGGTTATCTTTATGCGATCTACGGAACACCGGCAGAGAGTCTTTGCGGCCTGCAGGTAGAGCAGTTCCGTAAGATGTACGGGATCATCGAGGGTGTTTCTGACAGACCGTATGTGAGCAACAGCTTCCACTGCCATGTGACAGAGGATGTGACCCCGATCGAGAAGCAGGATCTGGAGGGGCGTTTCTGGGAGCTCTGTAATGGCGGCAAGATCCAGTATGTACGTTATCCGATCGGCTACAATAAAGAAGCCATCCGCACACTGATCCGCAGGGCGATGGAGCTGGGATATTATGAAGGGGTTAATCTTTCCCTTGCATATTGTGACGATTGTGGCCATGAGGAGCTTGAAATGGATGTATGTCCTGTATGCGGTTCCAGAAACCTGACCAAGATCGACCGTATGAACGGATATCTTTCCTACAGCCGTGTGCATGGTGATACACGCTTGAATGAGGCGAAGATGGCGGAGATCGCCGAGAGAAAATCTATGTAATAATTTTCTGTAATATAAAAAACCCGTATCTGCTCCCTGATTTATTAGGAAACAGATACGGGTTTCGACTTTGTAACCATGAGATACCGAAGGTCTCTATTTACTTAAGGATAGTTCCTGTCTTTTCGCGGTAGCCGTCCTTTGCATGTGGCATATCCGTGATGATGGTGCGGCGTCCGCATCCTTTCTCAACGAAGGAAAGACCTGCTTCGATCTTGGGAAGCATGGAGCCTGGTGCAAACTGGTTGTCTGCAATATATTTCTTCGCATCATCTGTGGAGATGGTATCCAGATAAGACTCATGATCTGTTTCGAGATCAAGGCTGACCTTCTCAACGCTTGTGAGGATCATCAGTGTATCCGCATCCAGCTCCTCGGCAAGAAGTCCTGCTGCGCGGTCCTTCTCGATAATGGCACTGGCTCCGTTCAGCTGTGCGCCCTGCTCAAGAACCGGAATTCCGCCGCCGCCTGCTGCGATAACGATCTGTCCGGCCTGGGAAAGAACCTTCACCGTCTCAAGCTCAACGATCTTCTGCGGTTTCGGTGCTGCAAGGATTCGTCTGTACTGGTCTTCGCCAACCTTTGTGACGAAGTTCCCCTTCTCTTCTTCAGCCTCAGCCTCTTCTGCGTTGAGAACACGGCCGATGATCTTCTCAGGCTCGGCAAAAGCTTCATCATATGGATCGATAACAACCTGCGTAAGGACTGTGCTTACCGGTTTGAAAATTCCTCTGGAAATCAGTTCGGCGCGAATGGCGTTCTGAAGGTCATAGCCGATATAACCCTGGCTCATGGCAGAGCAGACAGACATTGGTGCAAATGTATAATCAGGATGTGCCTTGCCGAATTCATTCATTGCGGTGTGGATCATCCCTACCTGCGGACCGTTGCTGTGGGAAATTACCACGCGGGTTCCTTCCTCTACCAGGTCTGCGATCGCCTTCGCTGCGAGACGTGTGGCTGTTTTCTGCTCCGGAAGTGTGGTACCAAGTGCTCGGTGGCCTAATGCAACTACTACGGTTTTTTCGCTCATAGGAAATACCTCATTTCTCTCTAAAATTGAACTGTATTATATTCATTATAAAAGACCCATGTGGGAAATGCAATATAATTTTGGCCGAATATAGCACAAAGGAAAAACTGCGGTTACTGTTCAAAGGCCAATGTTGTGCGCGGTGTTTTTTGTGAACAAAGTGAACAGAAACAAACCGCCTGATCTCTCAGGCGGCTCATTTCTACTATTTTTTTTGAGGGGGGAGATAGAGAGTGGTTTTTCATCTATCCAAGGCCTATTATATAGAAGAAATATGTTTAAATTATGTCAGCATTCTAAAAGAAATCGAAAATTTATAAAGAAAGTTTAAACAAACTTTATATTTTTTATATGTAGTTGCACTACGAGGGGGATTGTGCTACATTAGAAGAGTCTTATTTCCACATTCTGTGGGAAATATTCACGCATCAGTTCGATGCAGAAATTCACTTTATTCGGTTATGAGCAGGTAACGGAGGCGGATGATTTTATTCGCTAAAACGGGATTATTGACGGTTATGCACCGCTTTTCAGGGAGGGATGCCTTTGTCTGTGGAAAAATAAGCTCTGGTTATAGAAGCTATGTGTAAAAATGCTGTGGAGATCGTGGAAGATCGATACAGCCGGGCAGGCCACAGATATCATGCTGTGGAGCAGAGATGGGAGAATTTTTATGAAAAACAAGATATGGAAACGGATCAGAAGAACCGGGATCACCGCCCTGGCAGCAGGGGCTGTATTGGGTGCAGGCTTTTGGCCGGAAACTGTGAAAAGTGCAGATCTGACAGATGATAAGCTTTCAATCGGCCAGGTGGGAAGCTGGCTGGATATGAAAAACGGCAAGGCAGAGCTTGAGATATGTGTTGAAGGGCTTGGAAGCTGGATAAGGCAGAGAGAAGCCGTGAAGGACGAGGCAGATCGTGTTAAATACAGGGAGCAGGAAAGAGAGGAAGAATATGAGTACATGGAGGAGCTGGCACCCGGGGAAGCAGTACAGCAGGAGAATGAAGAGCAGGAGGAAACGGGTGAGAGCCCACAGGAGGGAGAGACGGCCGCTGGAGAAGCTGTAGAAGAAATTATAGAAGAAGCTGCAGAAGGAATCACAGAAGAATATGAAGGAACAGCGGAAGGAAGGGTTTTGGATATAGCTGATAAGGAGATTCCAGTCCAGGAGGAAGCACAGCAAAAGCTGACACTTGTTACATATATCTCGGAATATTTTTTACCCGAAACGGAAGAACTTCCGGGAGATATATCTGCCACTGCGATTACCATAAAGAACAAAAAAGGGGAAAGTACAGAGATCACGAAGCTGGAATGCGAGATAGGGACAGAGGAGCTTCTGGAAGGAGCTTTTTCTCTGCGGATCCCTCTGACTTTGCGGGAAGAATACCGTTATCCGGCAGAAGCATCCAGCTACAGTCTTGTACAGGACGAACCACTGGAGAAAGACAGAAGCGGTGCGGGAACGTTTCTTCTTATGGAAGAGGATGGTGAAACCGGGCTTCTGGCGGAGGGAATTTCCCCATCGCTGGAGATAGAAGCGGCTCAGGCAGAGATGAATCTGGCTTTGACCTCCGAAACAAAAGAGATGAAGGCAGGTAAGACCATTTGCTACAGGATCGATCTGACCAATACAGGGAAACTGGATCTTACGGATATTCACCTTACCAGTACTTTTTCCTGTCCAAAGATCGTTCAGCGGTGGGAGAATGGAGAGGGTTTAAATACGGGTGATTTCAGTACAAAAGGGGCCAAGGCACAGATTTTTACACTGAAGGCCGGTGAGAGCAGAACGCTGTATGTCCTTGCACCCCTGGAAAACGAGCAGGAGAAACCGCTTGAGCATAAAATAGAAGCAGCTGCCACCGTGAAAGACAAACCAGATGCCGCCATTACAAGAACCGTGTCAGTAACCGATAAGCTGCAGGCATTAAAGGCAGATTTCACAGTAAAGAAAACAGCAGATAAAGAAAAGGCAGAACCGGGTGAGAATGTAACTTACCAGATCTGTATTGTCAACACAGGGGAAAAAACGCTTCATTCTGTTGTGGGAACTGAGCGTTTTCAGGCAGAAGGGATCCAGGCCCAGTTTGTGGAACAGGAAGGTATCACCCTGAATAGCACAAAAACAAAAGCCCTGATCCAGAAGATCGCCCCGGGAGAAGCTGTTTCCCTTCGGGCGGTTGTGAAGATTCCGGAGAAAGCTGTGAACCGGAAGCTTCTGAACCAGGTAACTGTCACAAGTCAGGAAACCGGGGAACGGATCGTGGAAGCGTCTGCGCAGATCGCAGTGGAAGGCGCAGCTGTGACAGCGACACCCACAGGAGGGGAGGAGGTTTCACAGACAGAAGGAACTTCAGAAGAACAGGATAATGCTGCGTTACAGGATGACTCCCAGGCCAGGAGTGTTTCCTCACATCCAAAGACCGGCGATGACACAAAAACGGAGCTTTTTACCCTGGTGTTACTTACAGCAGGACTTACGATACTTGGCGGATTCTGGCTTTACAGGAAATACCGTGGATAGGTGGCAGGATAGGCAGCTGGCGGAAAGAAACATTGAAAACAGGGGGGAGGTGTGCTATTCTATATGGTATGTATATGAACCTAAAATCAGTATGCTTTCCCGCTTTCCGCCAGCCTGTAAACTGGAAGAAAACAGGGAAAATGGAGGAGAAAACATGAATCTTTTATCCTTATTGGAACAGCTTGAATACAAATGCCTTCAGGGAAACACAGAGCAGGAAGTGACCTCTGTTGTCTATGATTCCCGCAAGGTAGAAGAGGGGAGCCTTTTTATCTGCATCAGAGGTGCTGTGGCAGACGGACATAAATTCGTACCGGATGTGATCAAAAGAGGAGCCAGGACGCTTATCGTGGAGGAGCCAGTAGAAGCTCCAGCTGAGGTGACGGTGATCCAGGTAGAGGATACCCGTTATGCCATGGCATTTATCTCCGCGGCATGGTTCGGACACCCGGCTCGGAAGCTGAAAACAATCGGAATCACAGGAACCAAGGGAAAAACAACCACAACCTATATGGTAAAATCCATCCTGGAGAATGCAGGCTATAAGGTTGGTCTGATCGGAACCATTGAGGCGGTCATTGGTGAGAAGCATATCCCGGCAGCCAACACCACACCGGAGTCCTACATGGTACAGAAATATTTCCATGATATGGTGGAAGCAGGCTGTGATGCTGTTGTTATGGAGGTATCCTCACAGGGACTGATGCTTCACAGAACACAGGGCTTTATCTTTGATTTCGGTATTTTTACCAATATCGAGCCAGATCATATCGGGCCGAATGAGCATAAGGATTTTGAGGATTATCTTCACTGCAAATCCATGCTTCTCAAACAGTGCAGGGTTGGTATTGTGAACCGGGATGACGAGCATTTTGAGAAGATCATCGAGGGACATACCTGTGAGCTTGAGACATACGGATTTTCCGAAAAGGCAGACCTTCGCGCTGAGGATGCGAAGCTTGTAGGAGGAAAGGGATATCTCGGGATTTCCTACCATGTGAAGGGACTTCTCGACTTCCCGGTAGAAATCGACATTCCCGGTAAATTCAGTATCTATAATTCCCTGACAGCCATTGCCATCTGCCGCCATTTCAGGGTATCCGAGGAGAATATCATCAAAGCTCTCAGGGTGGCCAGGGTTAAGGGCCGTATTGAGATGATCAAGGTATCCGATGACTTCACTCTGATGATCGATTATGCCCATAATGCAATGGCACTTGAGAGCCTTCTTGGTACGTTGAAGGAGTATAATCCGCACAGGCTGGTATGTCTGTTCGGCTGTGGCGGAAACCGTTCCAGGCTTCGCCGCTATGAGATGGGCGAGGTTTCCGGAAAAATGGCAGATCTTACCATCATCACTTCTGATAATCCGAGAGATGAGGAGCCACAGGCGATTATTGACGATATCAAGGTGGGAATGGCCAAGACGGATGGAAAATTTGTGGAGATCCCGGACCGCAAGGAAGCGATCGCCTATGCGATCCACCATGGAGAGCCTGGTGATATCATCATCCTTGCCGGAAAAGGCCACGAGGATTACCAGGAGATCAGGGGGAAAAAATATCCGATGGATGAGCGTGTGCTGATCCGGGAAATTCTGGAAGAAGACAGGAAAGCGTAAACGCATGACCTATGCAGATGTGATCATTGATATTTCTCATGAGAAGGTAGACCGGGATTTTCAGTATCGGATCCCGGCTGAACTGGAACCGGAGATAAAGCCGGGTGTGGTTGTTACCGTTCCCTTCGGGAAAGGCAATACACTTCGGAAGGGATACGTGATCGGAGTTACAGATAAGGCCAAATATGATACATCCAGGCTTAAAGAGATAAAGGGCGTGTCCACAGATGATGAGACAACGGAATCCCATCTCATTGCCCTGGCAGCCTGGATGAGGGAGACGTATGGCTCTACCATGATCCAGGCTCTTAAGACGGTGCTTCCTGTAAAAGATAAGATCCGTGCGAAGCAAAAACGTTTCATATTCTTTCAGGGCGACAGAGGAGAAGCCCGGACTCTTCTGGAAGAGCTTTCCGGAAGCCGCTTCAGGGCAAGGGAACGTTTCCTCAGGGCGATACTGGAGGCCGGAAGCCTTGAGTATACCTATGCATCCAGGGAGCTTGGGGCGAGCGCGTCTGTTCTGGATTTCTTTGAAAAGAGAGGCATGATCCGCATCGAGAGCCAGGAAATGTACCGGATTCCGAATCCCTCTGACCTTGTAAAGGAAGATTATGAGCTTTGTCTGAATGCGGAACAGAAGGCAGCAGTTGAACAGGTTTTTCAGGAATGGCAGAAACCGGAACCGCGGCCGACCCTTCTTTTCGGAGTTACGGGAAGTGGCAAGACCCAGGTGTACATGCGTCTGATCCAGCAGGTGATTAAAGAGGGAAAGCAGGCGATTGTCCTGATCCCGGAGATCGCCCTCACCTATCAGACCGTGCGGCGGTTTTATTCCATGTTCGGAGATAAGGTATCCGTTTTAAATTCCAGACTTTCGCAGGGAGAGCGTTACGATCAGTTCAAAAGAGCGAAACGAGGTGAAGTGCAGGTGATGGTAGGCCCAAGATCTGCACTTTTTACACCATTTTCCAGGCTGGGCCTGATCGTGATCGATGAGGAGCATGAACCCACCTATAAAAGCGAGAACACGCCACGGTACCATGCAAGGGAAACTGCCATCCAAAGGGCACGGATGGAGCTTGCGAATGTGGTGATGGGTTCTGCAACGCCTTCGCTTTCTGCCTACAGCCACGCAGACAGCGGTGAGTATCTTCTGGTAAAGCTGAACGCCCGTTATGAAGAAAGACCGCTTCCGGAGGTATCGATCGTGGATTTAAGGGAAGAATTAAAGAAGGGGAACCGCTCTGTGCTGAGCACGGAACTAAAAACCTCCTTAAAGGAAACCCTTCAGAAGAAAGAGCAGGCAATGCTTTTTCTGAACAGGAGAGGGTATGCGGGCTTTGTTTCCTGCCGTGCCTGCGGCTATGTGATGAAATGCCCGCACTGCGATGTATCCTTAAGCGAGCATAACGGAAACCGGCTGATCTGCCATTACTGTGGCTATGAGACGGTGAAGCCCCGAAGCTGTCCCTCCTGCGGTTCTTTTCACATCGGCGGATTTAAGGCGGGAACCCAGCAGATCGAAAAGGTTCTCGAGAAGGAATTTCCGGAGGCGGAGGTTCTCCGGATGGATTTTGACACTACAAGAACAAAGGACAGCTATGAGAAAATCCTGGCTTCCTTTGCAAAGCATGAGGCAGATATCCTGGTGGGAACCCAGATGATCGTCAAGGGACACGATTTTCCGGATGTGACGCTGGTAGGGGTGATCGCAGCAGACCTTTCCCTGAATATGGATGACTATCATTGCGGTGAAAGGACGTTTCAGCTTTTGACCCAGGCAGTGGGGCGTGCGGGCCGTGGCCAGAAGCCGGGGCGAGCGGTGATCCAGACGTATCAGCCGGAGCATTACAGCATCCGGGCAGCGGCAAGCCAGGATTACGGTGGGTTTTATAAAGAGGAAATGAGCTACCGGACGCTGATGGATTATCCGCCGGCAGCACATATGATGACTGTTTTTGGCTCCTGCCAGGATGAAGAGCTTCTGAAAAAAGCGATGTATTATATAGAAGCTTTTATCCGCAGGGTAAGTCCGAAAGAGGAACTTCACATGATCGGCCCTACAGCAGCGTCAGTGGGAAAGGTGAAGGATGTATACCGCCAGGTACTCCACCTGAAGCATGTGGACATGGCTTTTCTCACAGCAGTAAGAGAGAAGCTTGAGCAGTATATAGAGATAAATTCCGGTTTCCGGAAAATATACATACAATTTGATATGAGCTGATAAGACAGGTCAAAGACCGGCCTTATCAAATGAAAAGGAGAAGAGAAAATGGCACTTAGAACAATCAGAGTAGAGGGAGATCCTGTACTGACAAAAAAATCACGTCCTGTGGAGGAGATGACACCGAAGATCAGTGAGCTGATCACAGATATGCTGGATACGATGTATGACGCAATGGGTGTAGGCCTGGCAGCACCTCAGGTAGGAATCCTGAAGCGTATTGTTGTGATCGATGTTGGCGAAGGTCCGATCGTTCTCATCAATCCGGAAATCCTTGAGACGAGTGGTGAGCAGACAGGTGACGAGGGCTGCTTAAGTGTTCCGGGAATGGCAGGACAGGTAACGCGTCCGAATTATGTGAAGGTAAAAGCACTTGACGTGAATATGGAAGAGGTGATCTACGAAGGTGAGGAGCTTCTTGCAAGGGCATTCTGCCATGAGATCGACCATCTGGATGGAAAGATGTATACAGCACTTGTTGAGGGAGAGCTTCACAAAGTAACCTACGATTATGACGAAGAGGATTAAAGGCGGGATAATATGAAGATTGTTTATATGGGAACTCCGGACTTTGCAGTCGCGCCGCTTGCGGCACTTGTGGAGAATGGATATGAGGTGGAGGCTGTGATCACACAGCCGGATAAGCCAAAGGGCAGAGGCAAGGCCATGATGCCTACCCCTGTAAAGGAAGAAGCACAGAAGCATGATATTCTGGTGCTGCAGCCGGTAAAGGTACGCGATCCGGAGTTTGTGGAAAAGCTTGCAGAGCTCGCACCGGATATCATTATCGTGGCAGCTTTTGGACAGATCATTCCGAAGAGTATCCTGGATATACCGAAATTCGGATGCATTAATATTCACGCATCCTTACTTCCCAAATACCGCGGCGCAGCACCGATCCAGCAGGCGGTTATTGACGGTGAAAAAGAATCCGGCGTTACCATTATGCAGATGGGAACCGGACTGGATACCGGGGATATGATCTCCAGGAGCGTGGTTCCTCTTGCGGAGGATGAGACAGGCGGAAGTCTGTTTGACAAGCTTGCCAGGGCGGGTGCAGAGCTTCTGATCCGGACACTGCCAGCGATCTTTGACGGAACAGCTGTCTATGAGAAACAGCCAAAGGAGAGCCCGACACCATATGCAGCCATGATCTCAAAGAAAATGGGGCTTCTTGATTTTTCAAAAAGTGCCGGGGAACTGGAGCGTCTTGTGCGGGGCTTAAACCCGTGGCCGAGTGCATTTACCTTTATAAACGGAAAAACGCTCAAGGTGTGGAGAAGTTCTGTGGAAAAGGCAGAGGTTAAGGATACACCGGGAACGGTTGTAAGGACAGATAAGGACGGCATCCATGTGGCGTGCGGAGAAGATATGCTGGTGCTTCACGAAGTACAGCTGGAAGGCAAGAAACGGATGGAAGCAGATGCTTTTCTCAGGGGATGCCAGGTGAAACCAGGAGACATGTTTACAAATTCCAGGGAGTGATGAAGGATGTACGGATACGGTTATTATGGATATGGAATAGATCCCACAGTAATTCTGCTTGTAATAGGAATGCTTCTTTCCCTTGCCGCATCTGCGAAGCTTAAGGGTACTTTTGCAATATATCGGAAGGTGCGGAATCACTCAGGGATCACAGGTGCAGAGGCGGCACAGAGGATACTGCGCTCGGCAGGGATCACGGATGTGAAGGTCGTTCCGATCCGGGGAAGCCTGACAGACCATTATGATCCGCGGACGAAGACCGTTTCGCTTTCGGAGGATATTTATGGAAAAAATTCCCTGGCGGCAGTCGGAGTGGCAGCTCATGAGTGCGGACATGCCATCCAGGATGCAACGGATTATTCACCCCTGAATATCCGTTCTGCGATCGTGCCGGCTGCGAATATCGGTTCGCAGCTTTCCTGGCCGCTGTTTGTCGCAGGACTGATCTTCTCCATCCATCCGCTGGTGACTCTGGGAATCGTACTGTTTTCGCTGGCAGTGCTTTTTCAGCTGGTAACGCTGCCGGTGGAGATCAATGCGTCTGCCAGGGCACTTCGAATGCTGGAGACTACGGGGATTTTGGGAACTGATGAAAAAAAAGGAGCAAGAAAGGTACTGACAGCAGCTGCGCTTACTTATGTGGCGGCTCTTGCCTCGTCCATTCTGCAGCTTCTGAGACTGATTATCCTTGCAGGAGGTAGAGACCGTGATTAGCAGCGGAATGAATACAAGAGAACTGATCCTTGAGATACTGTTACAGATCGAGGAGGGAGAGCATAGCCATATCGCGATCCGGAATGCCCTTTCCAAATATCAGTTTCTTCCGAAACAGGAACGGAGCTTTATTACGAGAGTGTGCGAGGGAACTCTGGAATATCGGATCTATATTGACTATGTGATCAACTCTTTTTCCAAGGTTCCTGTAGATAAGATGAAGCCATCGATCCGGGAAATTCTCAGAAGTGGCGTGTATCAGCTGAAATTTATGGACAGCGTTCCGGACAGTGCCGTATGCAATGAGGCTGTGAAGCTTGCACAGCGAAAAGGCTTCTACAATCTGAAGCCCTTTGTAAATGGCGTTCTTCGCACCATCGCAAGGGAGCTTGCGGATCTTGAGCTTCCGTCCCGGGAAGAAAATGAGGTACGTTATCTTTCCGTGAAGTATTCCATGCCGGAATATCTTGTGGATAAATGGAAGACTGCTTATGGAATAAAGACAACGGAGAAGATCCTGGAGGATTTTCTTACGGAGAGGCCGCTCACTGTGCGGTGCCGTACACACAAGGTATCCAAAAAGTCGATTGTTACAAGCTTAAGAACCCAGGGAGTTACTGTGGAACAGGCTCCGTATCTGCCCTATGCACTGAAGATCTCAGATTACAACCATATTCTGACACTGGATGCTTTTCTCCAGGGAGAGATCCTTGTGCAGGATGTAAGCTCCATGCTGGTGGCAGAAGCGGCCAGTCCCAAAAAAGGAGACTATATTATCGATATGTGTGCGGCACCTGGCGGAAAGAGTATCCATGTTGCAGACAAGATGGGAGACTATGGTAATGTTGAGGCCAGGGATGTGAGCCAGTATAAGGCAGATCTTATTGAGGAAAATATCCAGAGAACCGGTGTGATCAATGTAGAATCAAAGGTGCAGGATGCGACCATCTATGACCCGGATTCAGAGCAAAAGGCAGATATCGTGATCGCGGATGTTCCATGCTCCGGATATGGCGTGATCGGTAAGAAGCCTGAGATCAAATACAGGGCGACCTCGCAGAAGCAGGAGGAGATCGTCATGCTTCAGAGAAAGATCCTGGACAAGGCTGCGAAGTATGTGAAGCCGGATGGAACACTGATCTTCAGCACCTGTACCATTGCAAGAGAAGAGAACGAGGAAAACGTATTGTGGTTTCTGAAGAATTATCCGTACAGGCTGGAAAGCCTGGATCCGTATCTTCCAAAGGAGCTTCACTGCAAGTCGACCAGGCTTGGTTATCTGCAGCTTCTGCCGGGAATACATAAGACGGATGGATTTTTCATTGCCAGATTCAGAAGGAAATAACAAAAAATGACAGATATAAAATCCATGACACTGGAAGAACTGAAAAATCTGATGACTGAGATCGGTGAGAAGCCTTTCCGGGCAAAACAGATCTATTCGTGGCTGCACCAGCAGCTTGTCACCTCCTGGGATGAAATGACGAATCTTTCCAAAAGCCTCCGGGAAAAGCTTTCGGTTTATCCGATCACGGCCCTGACCCAGGCAGATGTAAGGATTTCGAAAATCGACGAAACACGGAAATACCTGTTTCAGCTGGAAGATGGAAATGTGATCGAGAGCGTTCTTATGCGATACCATCATGGAAACTCCGTATGTATTTCCTCACAGGTCGGCTGCCGTATGGGCTGCCGGTTCTGTGCCTCCACCATCGGGGGGCTTACGAGATGCCTGAAGCCATCGGAGATGCTGGATCAGATTTACAGGATCCAGGCAGATACCGGTGAGAGGGTCGCCAATGTAGTTGTGATGGGAACCGGAGAGCCGATGGATAATTATGATAATCTGATCCGGTTCATAAAGCTTTTGACCGATGAGAACGGACTTGGTATCAGCCAGCGTAACATAACGGTTTCTACCTGCGGCATTGTACCTAAAATGTATGAGCTTGCAGAAGAAAAGCTCCAGATCACCCTGGCACTTTCCCTTCATGCACCAAATGATGAGAAACGCCGGGAGCTGATGCCGATAGCGAATAAATATTCCATGGATGAGGTTCTGGATGCCTGCCGGAATTACTTCGACAAAACAGGTCGGCGTATTACCTTTGAGTACAGTCTTGTGGCAGGTGTAAATGATGGCGAGGCAGATGCAAAACAGCTTGCAGGACGGATCCGTGGGATCAACTGCCATGTAAACCTGATTCCGGTTAATCCTATTAAAGAACGCTCCTATGTGAGGTCTACTCGACAGGCTGTTGAGAATTTCAAAATAAAACTTGAAAAATACGGAATTAATGTTACTATTAGAAGGGAAATGGGCAGCGATATTGACGGTGCCTGTGGACAGCTAAGAAAAAGTTACATGGAAAAAACAGAAAGCGAGAAGTGACATGAGGATATACTCAGCTACTGATGTAGGGCAGAAGCGGAAGATGAATCAGGACTATGTATTTGTGTCCGAAGGTCCGGTGGGAAATCTGCCTAATCTTTTCACAGTCGCAGACGGAATGGGAGGCCATAACGCCGGTGACTATGCATCCTCACATGCAGTACGGATCCTTGTGGATGAAATCCGTGAAGATGCGGATTACAATCCGGTGAAGGTCATTCGTCATGCCATCGAAGCTGCCAATACGGAGATCAGAAACCGTGCACAGGAGGATGCGAAGCTCCGTGGCATGGGAACCACCATGGTAGTAGCGACTATTGTAGATCAGTATGCCTATATTGCCAATGTCGGTGACAGCCGCCTGTATGTGATCGGTGACGGGATCCGACAGATCACCAAGGATCATTCCCTGGTCCAGGAGATGGTCAGAATGGGTGAGATCAGTGAGGAAGAAGCGCGAAATCACCCGGATAAGAACATTATTACAAGGGCACTTGGCGCAGAAAAAACGGTGGATGTTGATTTCTTTGACCTGAAGCTTGAGAAGGGCAGTACGATCCTGATGTGTTCGGACGGCCTGAGCAATATGGTGGAGGATTCCAAGATCCGGGAGATCGTCTCCGATCCGGAAGCAGATATTGATCAGAAGGGCAATGCGCTCCTTCGGGAAGCAAATCAGAATGGTGGTAAGGATAATATTGCAATCGTACTGGTAGAACCATTCACGAATGAGGTGGAAGCATGTTGAAAACGGGAATGATCATAGCTGAACGCTATGAGATCGTAGGAAAAATCGGAACTGGCGGAATGGCAGATGTCTATAAGGCTATGGACCATAAGCTTAACCGCTTTGTGGCAGTGAAGGTCCTGAAACCGGAATTTCGGGAGGATACCACATTTATCAAGAAATTCAGAAGTGAAGCCCAGGCAGCAGCCGGACTTACACATCCGAACATCGTCAATGTATTTGACGTAGGTGATGACGGTGGAGTTTATTACATTGTCATGGAACTGATCGAGGGGATCACCCTGAAGGAGTATATCTCCAAGAAGGGCAGGCTTTCCATCAAGGAGGCCACAAGCATTGCCATTCAGGTGTCAATGGGACTGGAAGCGGCACACAACCACGGAATCGTCCACAGAGATGTGAAGCCGCAGAATATTATCATTTCAACAGACGGTAAGGTAAAGGTAACCGATTTCGGAATCGCAAGGGCAGCTTCATCCAATACCATCAGCTCCAATGTTATGGGATCAGTCCATTACAGCTCACCGGAGCAGGTAAGAGGCGGCTACAGTGATGAGAAGAGCGATATTTATTCTCTGGGAATCACCCTGTATGAGATGGTTACAGGAAGAGTTCCTTTTGACGGGGATACCACAGTTGCCATTGCCATCAAGCATCTTCAGGAGGAGATGGTTCCGCCAAGCGTTTACACACCGGATCTTCCGTACAGTCTGGAGCAGATCATCCTGAAATGTACCCAGAAGAGCGTTGACCGAAGATACAGCCAGATGGAAGAGGTGATCGCAGATCTGAAGCATTCCCTGATCGATCCACAGGGAGATTTTGTGAAGCTGACAACTGTGGACAACGATGCCAAGACAGTTGTGATCTCAGAGGAGGAGCTGGGTGAGATCAAGAGTACACCGAAGCAGAGCCTCAAGCAGGAGATCGAAGCTCTTGAGAAAGAGGAATACAACGATAACGATTACGATGATGCAGAGGAGGACTATGAGCCGAAATCCAGCCACGGATCCGGAAGGAGACACAGCTCCGAAAGGAAACAGGGCACCGGAAACGGTCTGACTATCGCAGCTCTTATCGGCGGTGCAGTGCTTCTGGTGGTCCTGGTTGTTGTGCTTGGACGCGCAGCCGGGCTTTTTGGAACGTCAGGCAGGACGGATGATAGCCAGAAGGAACAGACAGAGGATACTTCCAGTACAGGAATGGCAACGGTTCCGGATCTTGTAGGCAAGACTGAGGAAGAGGCAAAGACTCTTGCGAATGAAGCGGGTCTTGGCGTACAGATGGCAGGAGAGGAAAGCTCAGACCAGGAGAAGGGCAGGATCTCACGTCAGGAGACAGCAGCAGGAACACAGGTTGCAGAGAATACAACTGTAAAATACTGGGTAAGCACCGGAACGGCACAGGTTACGATTCCGGAGCTGGACGGACGCACAGGTATTGACGCGCAGCAGACACTGGAGGATCTGGGACTGCAGGTAACGGTCCAGAAGGAATACAGCGATACGGATGACAATGGATATGCACTTGTAGATCCGGGATATGTATACAATGTTGAGCCGGCAGTAGGTACCTCTGTACAGAGCGGTTCTTCTGTGATACTGACGGTCAGCCGCGGTGTTGACTACGGTGACAACGCAGAAGTTCCAAGTGTTGTCGGAATGACAAAGGATGATGCGCTTACCACTCTGGGTAAATTTATTGATATCCAGGTTACAGAGCAGCAGAGTACAGAAGCAGCAGGTACTGTTATCGCACAGGAACCGGAGGCTTACTCGACAGCAGATCCGGATCAGCCGATCAGCATTACGGTAAGCTCCGGCGACCAGACACCGGCAACCGACAGCAGTGCATCTACCGACAGCAGTGCATCTACCGACAGTGCCGCGTCTGCAGACAGCACGGCTTCAGCAGCGGGCACATCGGCTTCGGTTGCAGATAACAGCAATTCAGGCTGGAAATGTACACAGACGCTGGATACTCCGTCAGGCTATAATGGAGGAGCCATCCGTCTGGAACTGATCCAGGAGGTAAATGGTGAGCCGAAGGCATCAACAGTTGTTGACGGCCAGAATGTAACCTTCCCGTACCAGCTGGATATTTCCGGTGCCGAGGGTGTGACAAGCGGTACCATTTATCTTTATGAGCAGGTAAATGGAGATTATCAGCAGCTTGGAACCTACACAGTCACCTTCAAGAAAGCTGAGTGATATGCAGGGTAAAATTATAAAAGGTATTGCCGGATTCTACTACGTATATGCAGAAGACGGCAATACATATGAATGCAGAGCCAAGGGGATTTTCCGCAAGGATAAGTTCAAGCCTCTGGTTGGTGACAATGTGGATATCACAATCCTGGATGAGAAAGAGCTGGAAGGCAGTGTGACAGAGATCCATAAACGTAAGAATTCCCTGATCCGTCCGGCCGTAGCCAATGTGGATCAGGCACTTGTGATCTTTGCCATGGATAATCCGAAACCGAATTTCATGCTTCTGGACCGTTTCCTGATCATGATGGAAAGGGAAGCTGTTCCGGCTGTCATCTGTTTTAATAAAAAAGATCTGGCAACAGCGGAAGAACTGGAGTTTCTCTGTGAGACCTATCAGAGCTGCGGCTATCAGGTGATCCTGTCAAGCGCGCTGAAGGGTGAAGGCCTTGGCGAGATCGAAGAGGTGCTGAAGGGCAAAACTACGGTAGTAGCAGGACCCTCCGGTGTCGGCAAGTCTTCTCTTACCAATTCCCTCCAGGAGGAGGTAGAGATGGAGACCGGCGAGATCAGCCGCAAGCTGAAACGTGGTAAGCATACCACACGCCATGCACAGATCATACCGGTAGCGCAGGATACCTTTCTTGTGGATACGCCGGGTTTTTCTTCTCTGTATATTGAGAATATGGAGGAGCAGGAGCTGAAGGATTATTTTCCTGAGTTCCGCAGATATGAAGACCAGTGCCGCTTCCAGGGCTGCCGTCATATACATGAACCGGGCTGTGCCGTAAAGGAAGCCCTTGAGAACAACGAGATCAGCAGACTCCGGTATGAGGATTACCTGGAGCTGCATCAGGAATTAAAAGAGAAAAGGAGATACTGAGTCATGGAATACCGATTGTGCCCGTCGATTTTATCAGCAGATTTTAACCGACTGGGAGAACAGATCAAGATTCTGGAAAAAGAAGGCGTAGAATATCTGCATATTGATGTTATGGATGGAGATTTTGTTCCCAGCATATCTTTTGGAATGCCGGTGATCAGATCGATCCGAAAAGAATCTAACATGTTTTTCGACGTACATTTGATGGTAACAGAGCCTGAGAGATATATTCGCGATTTTGTAGAGTGTGGAGCAGATTCGATCACGGTTCATGCAGAGGCGTGCGAGGATCTGGAGCGTACCCTGGAGCAGATCAGGGCAGCGGGAGTGAAGGCGGCGGTTTCCATCAAGCCATTCACACCGGTAAATGACATCAGCCACCTTCTCGAAGATGTGGATATGGTTCTGGTGATGACTGTTCAGCCGGGATTTGGCGGACAGAAATACATGGACGAGTGCACAGAAAAGATCCAGGAGCTCCGTGAGCTTATTGACAAGGAGAATCTGGACGTTGATATCCAGGTAGACGGCGGTATCAATGATGATACCCTTGAGACAGTTATGCGTGCCGGTGCAAACCTTATGGTTGCAGGCTCCTGGGTATTCAAGGGGAATGTGGCAGCCAATGTAAGACATATCACAGACAAGATCCATGATATCAAAGAAAAGCTGGACTGAAAATGATTGATACGATAGTAATGAGCGGGGGCAATATCCAGGATGGTTTTGCCCTCGGTTTTTTGAAAAAAAGAATTGAAGAAGGAAAAAGAGAGAGCCTGAAGCTGGTGGCGGCAGATAAAGGCCTGGAATGGTTTATGCGAAATCCCGGGATCAGACCGGATCTTGCGGTGGGAGATTTTGACAGCCTTTCCGAAGAAGGGGAAGCCTATATGAAAAAGCTTCCCGGTCTTGAGGTTGTAAGGCTGCGTCCGGAGAAGGATGACTCGGATACGCAGTCGGCAGTTAATCACATGATAGAAAGGGGAGCCAGGGATATCCTGATCTTCGGAGCTACCGGGACAAGACTGGATCATGTGATGGCCAACCTGGGTCTGCTTTCCCTGGGAAAAGCCAGAGGCGTACACATAGCTATTGCAGACCAGTGGAATTATATAACTCTGGCCGAGAGCGGGACAGTGCTTGAGAAAGCTTCCCAGTTTGGAAAATATGTTTCGTTTTTTACAGTTGGCGGTGATGTGGAAGGGCTGACATTAAAAGGCTTCAAATACCCGCTGAACGGATATCGGCTTACCGTGAGAGACAGCGGGCTTACAGTCAGCAATGAGATCATCGAAGAGCGGGCAGAGGTCACTTACGACAGCGGCCAGCTGCTCATGATCATGTCCAGGGACTGAGCCGTGGGTTGCGCATTCTATCCGTGTATGGTAAGATGAAAAAAGCAAAAATACAGGAAATCAATCAAAGGAGAAATACAGAGAAATGAAATTAGGTATCGTAGGACTTCCTAATGTAGGAAAAAGTACATTATTTAATTCACTGACAAAGGCAGGGGCAGAATCTGCGAACTATCCGTTCTGTACCATCGATCCAAACGTAGGCGTTGTAACAGTGCCGGATGAGAGACTGAGCCTTCTTGGCAATTTCTATAAATCCAAGAAAGTAACACCTGCAGTCATTGAATTTGTTGATATTGCAGGTCTTGTAAAGGGCGCATCCAAGGGTGAGGGACTTGGAAACCAGTTCCTGGCAAACATCCGAGAGGTAGATGCCATCGTTCATGTTGTAAGATGTTTTGAGGATTCCAACGTTGTCCATGTAGATGGAAGCATTGATCCGATCCGTGATATTGAAACCATTAACCTGGAGCTTGTTTTCTCCGATCTTGAGATCCTGGAGAGAAGGATCGCCAAGGTTACAAAGACTGCACGTATGGACAAGGAAGCAGCCAAGGAGCTTACATTCCTTGAGAAAGTGAAAGCACACCTTGAGGAAGGAAAACCTGCGATCACCCTTGAGACAGAGAATGAGGATGAGGAAGCATGGCTTGGAACCTACAATCTTCT
Source organism: Prevotella sp. CAG:279 (assembly GCA_963642325.1). Classification (GTDB taxonomy): domain Bacteria; phylum Bacillota; class Clostridia; order Lachnospirales; family Lachnospiraceae; genus Blautia_A. Next base: position 22,261 of record CAVIGE010000001.1, on the reverse strand, counting down.
TACTGCGAAGCCTGTGATCTACGCAGCCAACGTTGCAGAGGATGACATTGCAGATGACGGCGGGAACAACAGCCATGTTCAGGCTGTGCGCGAGTATGCAGCAGGACAGAACAGTGAGGTATTCGTGATCTGCGCACAGATCGAGGAGGAGATTTCCGAGCTTGACGAGGATGAGAGAAAAATGTTCCTCGAGGATCTTGGACTTACAGAGTCCGGCCTTGAGAAGCTGGTCCGCGCAAGCTATCAGCTTCTTGGACTTATGAGCTTTCTGACAGCAGGTGAGGACGAGACGAGAGCATGGACCATCAAGATCGGAACCAAGGCACCGCAGGCGGCCGGTAAGATTCATACAGATTTTGAACGTGGCTTTATCAAAGCTGAGGTTGTAAATTACCAGGATCTTCTGGACTGTGGTTCCTACGCAGGTGCCAGAGAGAAGGGACTTGTCCGCATGGAGGGAAAAGACTACGTTGTCCAGGACGGAGATGTGATCTTATTCCGCTTCAACGTATAATAAACAGGTGATCTTATGGATATGTCGATTCGGTTTCCGGGCCTGAAGCTGGTTTTGGATTATGTGCCGCGGTCCTTTGAGGTTTTTGGCTTTGAGATAACGATTTACGGGATACTGATCGCGGCAGGAATGCTTCTTGGCATCTTTTTTGCAGTCCTGGAAGCCCGGAGGAATCATGAAGATGCAGACGCATGCCTGGATCTGGCGATCGTAACGCTGCTCACAGGTGTGATCGGGGCAAGACTGTTTTATGTGATCTTTTCATGGAGCCTTTATAAAAATGATCCGGGTCAGATCCTGAATATCCGTTCCGGAGGCCTGATGTTTTATGGAGCACTTTTCGGCGGTGTGCTGGGAGGTGTCCTGTACTGCCACATCCGCCGGAAATCCTTCTGGCAGATGGCAGATATTGCATGTATTGGAGTGTTGATCGGACAGATCATAGGAAAGTGGGGAAGCTTCTTTAACAGGGAAGCCTTCGGGGAATACGCGGATAATATCCTTTCCATGCAGCTTCCGCTGACGGCGGTAAGGGCGGGCGAGGTGACAACGAAGATGCGCGAGAATCTGGAAACGATAGGCAGCTCGACCTGTATCCTGGTCCAGCCGCTGTTCCTTTATGAGAGCCTCTGGTGTCTGTTGCTGCTTCTGCTCCTCACGGTGCGCCTGCGGAAAAAGAGATTTCAGGGAGAGATCTTTCTCAGATATCTTGTCGGATACGGGCTTGGGAGATTTGTGATCCAGTGGTTCCGGACAGATAAGATATTTTTTCCGGGGACGGAAATGGATGTTTCCCTGATCATTTCAGGCATATTATTTGTTGCATGTACCGTGATCGTTACCGTAAGGACTATCATGACAAAAAAACGTGCTGCAGCCCGAAGGCGCAGGCTGGAGAAAGACTATCAGGCAGAAAAGGAAGCAGAAGAGAAGCGGGAGAACACAGCAGAATCAGTGAAAACAGAGACTGTACAGGGAGAGAACAATGGATCAGAGCAAGATACCCCAGGAAACGAAGGAACTCCGGAGAGCAGCACTTCTCCGGCAGCTGCAGAAGGAACGGAGCCAGATGGACAGCCAGATCAGGAGCAGGAGCGATCTTCTGAAGAATCTGGAGATCAGCCAGAGAGTTGACCGTATTCTTGAGCTGTATTACGAGAGTTAAAATAAAATCCGTCAGGAAATTCCAGTGAGCCATCCGGCCACACAGGGAGATCCCGGCGGATTTTTGTATTTTATGTCACAGGAAATTACTCCGTTTACAGTGAACATGCAGGTTATAACCGAAATCCCAGAGCATGATCAGTACATCTTCCGGAAATCCAGTGGTGTCATCCCTGTGAGCTTGCGGAACATGGCAATAAAGTGGCTGGCATCGGAGAAGCCTACAGCCCCGGCAATATCCTGGATCTTCATATGAGGATTGGATAAAAGCAGCTCCCTGGCCCTGCTGATCCGGTACATGGTAACATATTCATATACAGAGCATCCAAGAAAACGGCGGAAGATCCTGGAAAGATACTGTGGGGAAACAAATACATCCTGGCTCAGTCCGGCAGCGGTGAGCTCCAGCTGGTAATTCGTTTCGATTTCTTTTATCACAGGAAGCACGTACCTCTGATAAAGCGGATTCTCCTGGATCTTCGGGGAAGCAGCACAGTCGGAGAAATTCAGCAGAAGACCGTAGCAGTCCGAGGAAAGAGATTTAAGATCCGGGCTGGGCTGACGGTATTTGCGGAGCGCGTTGGAGATAAGCTTCCGGATATGTGCCCCCTGTTCTTTTTCGATGAGAATGACCTCATGGTTGTCTGTCATGGAAGGAATGCTCCCTGCCAGAGTGCCCGTAAATGTGGCAAACATAGTGATCCAGGAGGTAGAATCCCGATGATAGGAATGCGGAACATTCGGGGCTATGAGAATCCCTTCATCCGCACCGAGGGAATAGCTTTTTCCCCGCACTTCAATGCGTCCGCAGCCCTTCTCTGTCTGAAGATAGTGATAGTAGGGATATCCGCCCGGGCGGAGCACGGTATCCTGCTTCCAGTGATTGCCGAGAGATTCAAAGATAAACGGCGCACTGACAAGAGTATTTCTGAAATAAATAGACATTGTTTTCACCTTAGTTTCTGAATGTTATATATTTTGGCGAAACATATTATATCATAATCCGTCGGTTTATACTATAATAGCCGTATAAAAGATCGAAAAAAACAGGAGGAAGCAATGAGAAAATTTGATTATTCACTGGTAAAGGATCCTCAGTATTTCTGCGACGGAAGAATGGCTGCACATTCCGACCATGTCTGTTACCGCTCCCGGGAAGAGTGGGAGGACAAAGAGACTTCTTACCGTTATGATATGAACGGACTCTGGAAATTTCAGTACGCACCGAACTATGCCGGAACGATCCAGGGTTTTGAGACGGAGGCATATTCCTGCAAAGACTGGGATGATATTTATGTGCCGGCACATATCCAGCTGGAAGGCTATGATGCGCCTCAGTATGCCAATTTTCAGTATCCGTGGGAGGGCCACGAGGAGCTTCATCCGGGGCAGATCCCAGAGCGATTCAACCCGGTAGCCAGCTATGTGAAATATTTCCATGTGCCGGAAGCCATGAAAGGAAAAAGAGTATTTATTTCCTTCCAGGGAGCAGAGAGTGCCCTGGCCTTATGGCTCAATGGAAGCTTCGTGGGATACAGCGGGGATTCTTTTACACCATCTGAATTTGAACTGACCGAATATCTGAAGGACGGGGAGAACAAGCTGGCAGCGCAGGTATTTAAGTGGACGGCAGGAAGCTGGTGCGAGGATCAGGATTTTTACCGCTTCTCCGGAATTTACAGAGATGTGTATCTTTATACCGTGCCACAGGTGCATGTATATGATCTTAAGATCCGTGCCATTCCGGATGAAACCTTAAAGAATGCATCCCTTCAGCTCACAACAGATACCTGGGGCGAGGGCCGGATCAGATTTACATTTTCCAGAAAAGGAGAGCGTCTTTTTTCCGTGGAAAAAGCTCTTGGCGGAAGGAATACATATTCCTGGGAGATCAAAGATCCGGTTCTCTGGAGCGCAGAAACCCCGGAGCTTTATGATCTGGTAATGGAAGTATATGACGCAGATGGAACACTCCAGGAGATCATCCCTGAGAGAGTGGGCTTCCGCCGTTTTGAGATGAAAGACGGAATTATGACACTCAATGGCAGACGGATCGTATTTAAGGGTGTGAACCGTCACGAATTCAGCTCCGTCACAGGAAGACATGTATCCAGGGAAGAGCTTCTGAAGGATATCATCACCATGAAGCAGAATAATATCAATGCCATCCGTACCTGCCATTATCCGGATGCCTCCCCGATCTACCGCCTCTGTGATGAGTACGGACTTTACATGATCGCTGAGAACAATCTGGAATCACATGGCTCCTGGGATATTGCAGAGTTTACAAAGGATTACACCGATGTGGTCCCGCACAACAAGCCGGAGTGGCTGGGCATGATGCTGGACCGCGTAAATTCCATGTACCAGCGTGATAAGAACCATCCGGCGATTCTGATCTGGTCCTGCGGAAATGAGTCCTTCGGCGGAAAAGATATCTTTGAAATGTCTGAGTTCTACCGTAAGAACGATCCGGACAGACTGGTGCATTATGAGGGGCTTTTCCACGATCGCAGTTACAACGATACCAGTGATATGGAAAGTCAGATGTATCCATCCGTAGAAGCGATAAAAAAATTCCTTGCAGAGGATAGCAGCAAGCCATTTATCTGCTGCGAGTACACACATGCAATGGGAAATTCCTGCGGGGCAATGCATAAATATACAGATCTTACAGATACAGAGCCGAAATACCAGGGCGGTTTTATCTGGGATTACATTGACCAGTCCATTTACAAAAAGGACCGCTACGGAAAAGAGTTCCAGGCTTACGGCGGTGATTTCGGCGAGCGTCCCACAGATTATAATTTCAGCGGAAACGGCATTGTCTACGGCGGAAACAGAGATGCCTCCCCGAAGATGCAGGAGGTAAAATTCAATTACCAGAACATCACTGCGCAGGTAAGTGAGGATTCTGTCAAGATCATCAACAAGAATCTTTTTGTAAATACCGACAGCTTTGACTGTGAGGTGACGCTAGCGAAGAACGGTCATGTCCTCCGTACAGAGACACTGGAAACATCCGTAGAACCGTTAAGCGAAAATACCTACGCACTTCCATTCGGAAAACAGAAGCGTCCAGGCGAGTACACAGTAACCGTATCCTTCCTCCTGAAGAAAAAAACACTCTGGGCAGAGGCAGGACATGAGGTTGCTTTCGGCCAGTATGTGTACCAGGCCGGGGAATCCGAAAAAGTGCCGGAAGGCGGCGTTGAGCTTGTAAAAAGCCTTCACAACATCGGTGTCCGCGGGGAAAATTTCCAGGTGATGTTCTCCGTACTTAATGGTGGCCTGGTTTCGTATAAATATGCAGGAAGAGAAATGCTGGAGGCGATCCCGAAGCCGAATTTCTGGAGGGCACCTACGGATAATGACTGGGGAAGCCTGATGCCAATGCGTTATGCACAGTGGAAAACGGCGGGGATGTATGCAAGCCACAGGGATTTCCGCAGAGGAATGTATGGCCCCGCAAATCAGCCGGAGACAACCGTTCACGAGAACAGCGTTGAGGTTGCTTTTAACTATGTAATGCCCACAACACCGGTCAGCGGGTGCCGTCTGGCATATGAGGTGTTCGGTGATGGAAGGGTAAAGACCACCCTGACCTATGATCCGGTAAAGGAGCTTGGAGATATGCCGGAGTTTGGTGTCCTTTTTAAATTTAATGCAGATTATGACCATGTAAAATGGTATGGCCTGGGTCCGGCGGAAACCTATGCGGACAGAAAGCGCGGGGCAAAGCTTGGCATCTATGAGAATTCTGTAGCTGACAATATGGCACGCTATCTTGTACCACAGGAATGTGGCAGCAAAGAGGGAGTCCGCTGGGCGAGCATCACAGACAGAAAGGGCAGGGGAATGCTCTTTGAAATGGACAAAAATAACGGTCCGATGATGTTTTCCGCGCTGCCGTACACACCGCATGAAATAGAAAATGCCATGCATCCGTATGAGCTTCCGCAGGTGCATTACACAGTAGTCCGTGCTGCAAAAGGCCAGATGGGTGTAGGCGGAGATGACAGCTGGGGAGCATATACCCATCCGGAATATCTTCTGGATCCATCCGGAAAAATGGAATTTTCCTTTGTGTTCAAGGGTCTTTGAAATGTCATAAAATAACAGAACATACAGTCTTGGAAAAGCTTTCGGGAACCGTCCGGAAGCTTTTCTGTTTCATAATAATGCCGATAAATCTGACATACTCAAAAAACCCCCTATGGATATTTCATGAAATTAAAAAAAACTTGGATATGCACTTGTTTTTTCAGGGTAAATAGTTTAGAATGATTACATAAGTGGTAGAAAGTGGTGAATAGTGGTAGCAAATGGAGATGAGTGGCAGAACACACCATTTGTACCCTGGAAGCACGAAGGGGAGAATCGTGTTTCAAGAGAGTAGGTGGGTTTCATGTTCATGGGCGAGTATAATCACACGATCGACGCGAAGGGGCGTCTGATCATTCCCTCCAGGTTCAGGGAACTCTTAGGGGAAGAGTTCGTACTGACAAGAGGGCTGGATGGTTGCCTTTCTATTTATCCGATGGATGAATGGGTTGCCTTTGAAGAGAAACTCAGAGCATTACCACTTACAAATAAAGACGCAAGAACCTTTTCACGTTTCTTTGTAGCCGGAGCAACGGCATGCCAGCTGGATAAGCAGGGGAGAATTCTCGTACCGCAGACGCTGCGGGAATTCGCTGGTCTGGATAAGGATGTGGTGCTTACGGGTAATCTGAACCGGATTGAGGTCTGGAGCAAGGAGAAGTGGAGCGAGAACTGCAATTATGATGACATGGACAGCATTGCCGAGAGCATGCAGAACATCGGAATCGTCATTTGAGCAACGCGCAGGTAGAAATCCCACAGGAGATGGATATGGAATTTAAGCATAAATCTGTATTACTCAATGAGACCATCGAAGGTTTAAGGGTAAATCCCGATGGAATCTATGTGGATGGCACTTTAGGAGGAGCGGGGCACGCCACAGAGGTGTGTAAGAAACTTTCTGCCAAGGGGAGATTTATTGGCATAGATCAAGACCAGGATGCGATAATTGCTGCGAGTGAACGGCTGTCAGCCTTTAATCAGGTGACAATCATTCGCAGCAATTATTGTTACATGGCAGATGAGCTGAGATCCCGTGGCATTGATAAAGTGGACGGGATCCTTTTAGATTTGGGAGTGTCATCTTATCAGCTGGATAACGAGGAGAGAGGTTTTTCCTACAGATACGATTCACCTCTGGACATGCGGATGGACAGAAGGCAGAGCCGTACAGCCGGGGATATTGTCAACGGCTATGAGGAGAAGGAACTTTACCGTATTATCCGCGATTATGGCGAAGACAGATTCGCCAGAAATATAGCGAAACACATTGTGGCTGCCAGGGAAAAGGCACCAATTCAGACAACCGGGGAACTGACAGAGATCATAAGGGGAGCGATCCCCATGAAAATACAGGCTACAGGAGGACATCCGGCCAAGAGAACCTTCCAGGCGATCCGCATTGAGCTGAACAGAGAGCTTGATGTGCTCAGGGATTCTCTTGACGGAATGATCGATCTTCTGAACGATGGAGGAAGGATCTGTATCATTACTTTCCATTCTCTGGAGGACAGGATCGTGAAGACCATTTTCCGCAAAAATGAAAATCCATGTACATGCCCGCCGGATTTTCCGGTCTGTATATGCGGCAGGGAATCCAAAGGCAGGGTGATCACAAGGAAACCAATCCTGCCGGGTAAAGAGGAGATGGAAGAGAATCCAAGGTCCAAAAGTGCGAAATTACGCATCTTTGAAAGAAAAATGCTTTGAATAAAGGATGGAAGGTAGGCAAATGGCTAAGACAGGAAGAGGGACAACAGCCAGAAGAAATCCGAATACCGTAAGACACTCCAGAGATGTGTACGTTCAGGGAAATGCGGTAAAGCGGGTGCAGGAAGCTCCTCAAAGAACTGATCTGCCTGATGTCAGGGAAAGACGAAGGCTGGCGCAGGAAAAAGAACAGCAGAAGAAACCGGCGGTTCCTGCCACACCTGCGAAACAGGTGGTGAGCAGACAGGCGCAGCGAAACAGAGAGAAAGCATTGGCCATGAATAAGGGCTTTGTTATGTTTCTCACAGCAGTTTCCGTTGCAGTGCTTTTTACCTGTATTAATTTTCTGCAGGTGAAATCAGAGATCACGGCAAGCATGAAGAATGTTGCCAGTCTGGAATCAGAACTTGCACAGCTCAAGGAAGATAATGACGCATATTACAGTCAGGTAACATCGAATGTAGATATCAGTGAGATCAAAAAGAAGGCGATCGGCGAACTGGGAATGAAATATCCTTCTGAGGATCAGATACAGACCTATACAACAGAAGGAAACAGTTATGTGAGACAGTATCAGGATGTAGACACACATAAGTGACAGATATTACAGAGGTGATCGGTTGAGTACAAGAAGGCGCAGGCCTGTAAAAAAAATAAACTACAATATGAAGAAAAAGCTGGCAGTACTATTTTCATTAGTGTTGCTGGCTTTAGTCGGTTTGGTGGCAAGAATTACCTATATCAATGCCACAAGCGGCAGCAAATACCGGAAACAGGTATTAAGCCAGGCACAGCAGAAATATGAGAACCAGACGCTTCCTGCGAAACGTGGGGACATCTACGACCGCAACGGCAATATTCTGGCTACCAGCAATAAGGTTTACAATGTGATCCTTGACTGCCTGGAAGTCAATGAGGATGAGGATTCCATAGAACCTACGGTCAAGGCCCTCACAGAGGTTCTGGGGCTGGATGAAGAGGAAATGCGTAAGCTTATCACGGATGATGATACGAAAACAAGCCAGTATCAGATCGTGAAGAAGCAGATTTCCATGGATGACAAAAAGGCTTTTGAGAAATACGAGGATCCCGGCGAGGACAGCGGCCTGACAGACGCGCAGCTGAAGGAGCGTTCCAAAATCACGGGCGTATGGTTTGAGGAGGATTATCTGAGGACCTATCCGTTTAATTCGACAGCCTGTGATACCATCGGGTTCACGCTTTCCAGAGATGTTGCGGATATCGGGCTGGAAGGCTATTATAATGCCACACTCACAGGTGTTGATGGCAGACAGTATGGTTATATCAACAATGATTCTGACGTAGAGCAGACCATTATTGAGGCAACAGACGGCAAGAGTATTGAGACATCCCTTGATCTGGGACTTCAGCAGATCGTGGAGAAATATGTAGATACCTTCAAGGAAAAGGTAGGAGCCAAGAATGTAGGCGTGATCATCGAGGACCCGAAGACGGGCGAGATCATGGCCATGGACGGCGGCGACCGTTATGATCTGAATAACCCGAGAGATCTTTCGAATGTTTACTCAGAGAGTGAGATCGCGTCCATGAGTGATGAGGAAACGGTAACGGCACTGAATGAGATGTGGAGTAATTTCTGCGTGACAGATGCCTATGAGCCGGGATCAGTTGTCAAGCCTATCGTTATGAGCTCGGCACTTGAAATGGGGGCGATTTCCGCAGATGATACCTTCGACTGCGACGGAGGACAGTCTTTTGGCGCGGAAGGCTCCACCACATATATCAAATGTGCGGTATGGCCGGATGCGCATGGAACAGAAACCCTTGCCGATGTTATTGCCAATTCCTGCAATGACGGTATGATGCAGATCGCGGCCAAAATGGGAAAGGAAAATTTCCTCAAGACACAGAGTACCTTTAATTTTGGCAGCAGAACGGGCATTGACCTTCCAAACGAGGGGAGCGGTGTTGTCCATACCAGTGAGACCATGGGCGAGACAGAGCTTGCCTGCTCCGCCTTCGGACAGGGATATACACTGACCATGATCCAGGAGATCAACGCCATGTGCTCTGTTGTCAATGGCGGCTACTATTATCAGCCGCATCTTGTAACGAAGATCAAGGACAGCAGCGGCGGAATCGTAAAGACGGTCTCACCTACACTGATGAAGCAGACGATTTCTGAGACGATATCTGCGAACATCCGTTCTTATATGGCGGCCAGTGTAGATCATGGTACCAGCCAGACTTCCAAGGTTCAGGGGTACAGCTCAGGTGGTAAAACAGGTACAGCTGAGAAGCTGCCGCGAGGCAATGGAAAATATCTGGTATCCTTCATTGGCTTTGCGCCGGTGGATGATCCGGCCCTTGTGATCTATGTTGTCGTGGATGAGCCGAATGTAGATGACCAGGCAAGCAGTACCTATGCACAGTATATTGCGCAGGGAATCCTTTCGGAAGCACTGCCGTACCTGAATGTGCAGCCGGATGAGGCTGAGGACGGAGAGGTTCCGACAACAGAGCTTTGGGATATTTTTAAGGGGATCAGCGATTCTGCGACAGAATCCGCGACAGACAGCCAGAAGGAAGGCGTTTCCAACGAGGATGCACCAAGCCCGCCGGAGGATGACTCCGAGAGCAGCGATACGGAAGATAACAATGATATGCAGAGTGATGGCCTGACTAACGAGGAAGCGGGTCTGGAATAAAGAGTTTGAATACCCTCCCGGGGGAGTGTCATATATTACATTGACGATCTCCGGGAGGGATTTTTTATGCTCCGGACAATGGTTTATCACAGAAAAAAGATCTGGGTGATTTTTGCAGGCTGTGCACTGCTTCTTGCCGGGCTTGCAGGACGGCTTATTTATCTTATGGAGGTACGGTCGGATTATTACACCCAGAAGGCGGATGATCTCCATGAGAGAGAACGTGAGATCAAAGCAGCCAGAGGGAAGATCCTGGATGCAAAAGGCAGGGTTCTGGCGGATAACCGGACTGTCTGTACGGTTTCCGTTGTCCACAGCCAGATCAAAGACCCGGAGAAAGTGATCCAGGTCCTGTCCGGGCAGCTGTCCATGGACGAAGAGACTGTGCGCAAAAGAGTCGAGAAAGTTTCTTCTATTGAAAGAATTAAGACAAATGTAGACAAAACCATCGGAGATACCATCCGCAGATATGCCCTGGACGGAGTGAAGGTGGATGAGGATTACAAACGGTATTATCCCTGCGGTTCCCTTGCTTCCAGGGTTTTGGGCTTCACCGGCGGGGATAATCAGGGGATTATCGGGCTGGAGGTGAAATATGATGAGATTCTGGCAGGACAGCCCGGAAAAATCCTCACAGTCACAGATGCCAGAGGTGTGGAGCTGGATGGGACAGGAGAGCGTCGGAAGGAGCCGGTTGAGGGAGAAAACCTCCGTACCAGCCTGGATATCAGTATCCAGAAATATGTACAGCAGGCAGCATTGAAGGTGATGGAGGAGAAGCAGGCGGAGCGGGTTTCCATTCTGCTTATGAATCCGCAGAACGGGGAGATCTATGCCTGCGTGAATGTGCCGGAATTTGACCTGAATAACCCGTTTACGCTGAACACAGAAAATGTGGCAGAAAGTACAGAGGAGGATACAGAGGAAGCAGCGGCTTTGGACTCTGAAAGCAACAGACAGGAGCTTCTTAACCGGATGTGGCGTAATCCCTGTCTGAATGATACGTATGAACCGGGTTCTACGTTTAAGATCATCACCATGGCAGCGGGACTGGAAGCCGGTGTGGTAACAGCTGAGGACAGATTTTTCTGCCCTGGCTATAAGCTGGTGGAAGACAGGCGGATACACTGTGCCAAAAGAACAGGCCATGGAGCGCAGAATTTCGTGGAAGGAGCGCAGAATTCCTGCAACCCGGTTTTTATTGAGGTTGGACTGCGCCTTGGAGTTGACAGATATTATAAATATTTTAAACAGTTCGGCCTTTTGAAAAAAACAGGAATCGACCTTCCGGGTGAAGCGGGAACGATCATGCACGATCCGGAAAAGATGGGAGAGGTGGAGCTTGCAACCGTATCCTTTGGACAGTCCTTCCAGATCACGCCGGTCCAGCTTGCAGTAACGGTCAGCGCGATCATAAACGGCGGGAACAGGGTCACGCCCCATTTCGGAGTCAGTGTGGAAAGTGCGGACGGTACACAGATAAAGACGCTGGAATATCCGGTGGAAACAGGTGTCCTCTCAGAGGAAACATCCATGACAGTACGGTCTGTTCTGGAAAAAGTGGTTTCCGAAGGCTCCGGAAAAAATGCAGGCATCGAAGGCTATTCCATTGGCGGAAAAACAGCAACATCCCAGACACTTCCCAGAAGCTCCGGCAGGTACATCTCATCCTTTCTCGGTTTTGCACCGGCGGAAAATCCTGCGGTTCTCGGACTTTGCATTATTTATGATCCGCAGGGAATGTATTATGGCGGGATCATTGCAGCTCCTGTGATCCGAAATATTTTTGAAAATGTGCTTCCGTATCTGGGCATCGAAAAAACAGCTTTGGCGGAAACCCGGGAAGGCGAAAAGTCAGCACTTGATTAATGAAAAGAAAAGCCTTATACTGTTTAGGAAATATAAAAAACGAAAGAATTAAAGAGGTGTGAGGATGGAGTTTCATGTAGTGATCCCTGTGCTGATCTCGTTTGCGATCAGCCTTGTATTAGGACCGGTTGTTATCCCCTTTTTGAGAAGACTTAAAATGGGACAGACAGAGAGAGAGCTGGGCGTACAGTCCCACCTGAAGAAGAACGGTACACCAACTATGGGCGGTGTGATCTTCCTGATCGCGACAACAGTAACATCACTGTTTTATATCAGGGATTATCCGATGATCATCCCGGTACTTTTTCTGACGCTGGGATTCGGGCTGATCGGATTTCTGGACGATTACCTGAAGGTAGTCCTGAAGCGTTCTGACGGACTTCTGCCCTGGCAGAAAATGGCACTGCAGATCATCGTGACAGCAGTATTTGCCTTTTACCTTGTGAATTATTCCAATGTATCCCTGACAATGAGGATCCCGTTCTGGAGCGGACATTATCTGAATCTGGGATGGTTCGCTGTTCCGGTGCTGTTTTTTGCCGTGATCGGTACGGTAAACGGAGTAAACTTTACGGATGGGCTTGACGGACTGGCTTCCAGTGTAACCCTGATCGTTGCGGTATTTTTTACCGTTGTTTCACTGGGTCTGGAAAGTGGCGTGGAGCCGATCACCTGTGCGGTAGTAGGCAGCCTTATGGGTTTTCTCCTGTTCAATGTATATCCGGCCAGGGTGTTCATGGGAGACACGGGTTCCCTGGCACTTGGCGGTTTTGTTGCCGGAGTTGCATATACAATGCAGATGCCGCTGTTTATCATCCTGGTAGGGCTTGTCTACCTCATTGAGGTGCTTTCCGTTATGATGCAGGTATCCTATTTCAAGGCAACACACGGAAAAAGAATTTTCAAGATGGCACCTATCCACCATCATTTTGAGCTTTGCGGGTGGTCCGAGACACGGGTGGTTGCAGTGTTCTCAGTTGTAACAGCCATTATGTGCCTGATCGCTCTCCTGGCATTATAAGGAGGAACAATAATGGATTTGAAATCAAAAAAGGTTCTCGTATTCGGAGCCGGAAAAAGTGGTATCGGGGCAGCTGACCTGCTTGGAAGCGTGGGAGCGCAGCCGATCATCTACGACGGGAATGCAGGCCTTGACAAAGAAGCGGTTTTACATAAAACAAATGGTAAATATCAGCCTGAGATCTGGGCAGGGGATTTTCCGGAGAGAGAGCTTGACAGCCTTGATCTTGTAGTATTAAGCCCGGGAGTCCCGACAGACCTTCCGCTGGTAAAGAGCTTCTGCGGAAAAGGAATTCCGGTCTGGAGTGAGGTGGAGCTTGCATACCGCACAGGTAAGGGCGAGGTCCTGGCGATCACAGGAACCAACGGCAAGACAACAACAACAGCACTTCTCGGAAAGATCATGGGAGATGCCCGGGAATCTGTCTTTGTTGTAGGAAATATTGGAACAGCATATACATCGAAATCACTTGAGATGCGTGATGACTCTGTGACCGTTGCAGAGATCAGCAGCTTCCAGCTTGAGACGATCGAGCAGTTCAGGCCGAAGGTGAGTGCGATCCTGAACATTACGGAGGATCATCTGAACAGACATCATACAATGGAAGAATACATCCGTGTGAAAGAGCTGATCACCAAAAATCAGGGACCTGAGGATGTATGTGTCCTGAATTATGAGGATGAGGTGCTTCGTAAATTCGGTGAAAATATCGTGCCGAAGGTTGTATATTTTTCAAGTCTTAGGAAGCTTGACCAGGGCATTTATCTTGACGGGGATCAGATCATCCTGAAAACGGAAACAGAAGAGCTTCCGATCGTTAAGACAGGGGAACTTAAGATCCTCGGCCGCCATAACCATGAGAATGTGATGGCAGCGGCCGCCATGGCATATTATGCAGGTGTTCCGGTTGAGAGCATCCATAAGAGCGTATGCGAATTCGTGGCAGTTCCACACAGAATAGAATATGTGACAGAGAAGAACGGTGTTGTTTACTATAACGATTCCAAGGGAACCAATCCGGATGCTGCGATCAAGGGGATCCAGGCCATGAACCGTCCGACACTTCTGATCGGCGGAGGCTATGACAAGGAATCCAGCTATGATGAGTGGATAGAGTCCTTCGATGGAAAGGTCCGCTATCTTGTCCTGATCGGCCAGACAAAGGAGAAGATCAAAGCAGCAGCAGAGCATCTTGGATTTACAGACATCATTCTCTGCGAGGATCTGAAGGAAGCTGTAAAGGTCTGCGCTCAGAAGGCCAGACCGGGAGATGCAGTTCTTCTTTCACCGGCCTGTGCAAGCTGGGGACAGTTCGATAACTATGAGCAGCGCGGCGATATGTTCAAGGAATATGTTAAGGCATTGTAATAATAACAGAAATAAATACATATGCTGAAATAAGAGACTGCTTCGGAGGCCATGGCTATGAAGGCAGGACAGAAACAGACCGGAAAGACAGATACGGTTCTTGTGATACTGGTGCTGACCCTTGTAGTATTTGGCCTGGCGGCACTTTTTTCGGCAAGCGGATATAATGGCAGAGTACGTTTCCACGACTCTGCCTATTATTTTAAGAAGCAGCTCTTTGCGAGTGCACTGGGGCTGCTTGTTATGTATCTGGTGGCAAAAACGGACTACCATCTGCCGGTCATTCTGGCTCCGGCAGCTTATCTGCTCTCACTCATCCTGTCAACGGCAGTACTTGTTTTCGGACAGGAGATCAATGGCTCCAGGCGGTGGCTGAGGCTTGGACCACTGTCATTTCAGCCCTCAGAGTTCTCAAAAATGGCTGTGATCCTTTTTCTGGTGTGGCAGATCGGCAAGGCAGAAAAGAAAACCACAGGCTTCTGGTTTATGGCCAGGACGATGCTGACTTTGCTTCCGGTAGTTGGACTGGTTGGCTCCAACAATTTAAGTACAGCGGTGATCATCCTTGGAATTGGGGTTGTGCTTATCTTTGTGGCAAATCCAAGATATCTTCAGTTCCTTGCGCTGGGAAGTGCAGGCATCAGCTTTATTGCGGTATTCCTTGCGGCGGAGAGTTACCGTCTGGAGCGTCTGGCCATCTGGCGTGACCCGGAAAAATATGAAAAAGGATTTCAGACCATACAGGGCTTATATGCCATCGGAAGCGGAGGGATTTTTGGCCGGGGCATTGGAAACAGTCTGCAGAAGCTGGGATTTGTGCCGGAAGCGCAGAATGATATGATCTTTTCTATTGTATGTGAGGAAACAGGGATCTTTGGGGCCTTTTTGCTGATCTTCCTGTTCGTGCTTCTGATGTGGCGGCTCTGTGTCCTTGCCCTTGGCTGCCGGGATCTGGAAGGAACCCTTCTCTGTGCGGGAATTATGGCACATATGGCGATCCAGGTGATCTTAAATATTGCGGTTGTGACCAATACGATCCCGAATACGGGAATCACCCTGCCCTTTGTGAGTTATGGCGGAACATCGGTTGTTTTTCTTATGGGGGAGATGGGGCTGGCTTTAAGCGTCAGCAGTCACAGAAAAGGAAGGAACGCATAGAATAAAAAGCAAGAGGCCCCGATTTAGGAGTGGAAGACTTGGGTGAGACGGATGAGATCGTTGTAAGTGGAGGAAGGCCGCTGAAGGGAACCGTAAAGATCCAGGGTTCAAAAAATGCAGCCCTGCCCATGATGGCAGCCGCTCTTTTGAGTGAAGGAACCAGTGTGCTGCGGGGCTGTCCCAGGATCGCAGATGTATTTCTCATGGAAAAAATACTCCGGGAGCTTGGGGCTGTAACCTGGTGGAAGGGCCATGATCTTTATCTGGATTGCAGCAAGGCCAATGGAACCGTGATACCAGAGGCTTTTTCCGGAAAAATGCGGTCTTCGGTGATACTTCTGGGGGCAATGCTGGGACGGAACCATAAAGCCGTCACAGGATATCCCGGTGGCTGTGTTATCGGAAAGCGGCCGGTTGATCTCCATATAAAGGTTCTGCGAAGCCTTGGTGCTGAGATCGTGGAAAACTGTGCAGAAATCAGAGCCGCCTGTGGAAAACTGAAGGGTGCGGAGATATTTTTTCAAAAAAGCAGTGTCGGGGCTACGGAGCAGGGGATCCTGGCGGCAGTTCTTGCTGAGGGCAGGACCATTTTGAGGGGCTGTGCCTGTGAACCGGAGGTCGGATGGCTGTGCAGTTACCTGAACAAAATGGGCGCGGAGATATTTTTTCCGGAAAAAAATGTCATCTGCGTTGAAGGCGCAGGGCACCTACAGCCGGGAGACGCTATGGTACCGCCCGACCGGATCGTTGCAGGAACCTATCTTCTGGCGGCTGCGGCCACCCGAGGAAGGATCACGATAGAGAATCCGCCCCTGGGAGAAATGGATGGAATCCTGGAAGTATATCGGAAAATGGGTGGACAATATGATATTCTTGGTGGTAAACTAATAGTCAACGGAAAAAATACGGGTAGTCCGCTGGAGCTTCTGGAGACAGAGGTATATCCGGGATTTCCTACGGATCTGCAGTCACCGGCCATGGCAGTGCTTGCCACGATTCCCGGTGAGAGCAGGATCCGGGAGAAGATATTCGAAGACAGATATAAGACAGCTCCGTGGCTGTGCCGTATGGGTGCGGACATCCGGATCAAGGATGGCGAGGCAGTGATCCGCGGCGGACATCTGCTTACAGGATGCACGGTGGAAGCACAGGAGCTTCGCGGCGGTGCGGCACTGGTGATCGCAGCCCTTGCTGCCAGGGGAACTACAAGAGTCCGGGGATGCCGTTTTATTGAAAGAGGTTATGAGCATATCTGTGAAGATCTGACCGCACTGGGCGGTCTTTTGATAAAGGACAGAGGAACTTTATGAAAAAATCAAAAAAAAAGCTGCTGGCAGTGACGGGAATGATCGTGGTTCTGCTGCTGGCAGGAGTTATTTTCTTTTTTACGTATTATCAGGTTGATGAAGTGCAGGTAATGGGGAGCAGCCACTACACAGAGAAGCAGATCAAAAAAATGGTGCTTCGCGGTTCGCTGGCCTCCAATTCTGTTCTGGCTCCCATTCTTTATACGAAAACAAATACAAAGGATGTGCCGTTTGTGGATGGCTACAGCGTCACCAGGCTGAACAGACATACCATCTGTGTCAGCGTAAAAGAAAAGGAGATTGTAGGCTGTATTCCCTATCTGGACAGCTATGTTTATTTTGACCGGAACGGAATGTTCATCGAGAGCTCTACCCAGAGAGATGAGAAGATCCCGTTTTTTGACGGGATCACAGTGAAGCATGTGATCTATAATGAGGCACTTCCGATCAGGGATAAGACAGTTTTAACGACAGCGGTAGCTCTGGCTACCATATTTCAGAAGAATGATAAGATCCCGGATCATATTGAATTTGGCGATGATGGCCAGATCAGTCTGATCTACGGAGATATCACGGTGAAGCTGGGCAAGGATGAATATCTGGAAGATAAGATGACCAGGGTTCTGGCGATCCTTCCGCTGATTTCAGATAGGAAGGGAATCCTCCATGCAGAAAATGTGGATGACAATTCCAAGACGATAACGCTTGAGCAGGAGCAGGATGATTCGACAGATACCTCCGAAAGCTGGACAGGCGGATATGATGAGGAAGGTAATTATACAGGTGAAGGCGAGTACGATGAGAATGGTAACTATGTAGGAGCCAAGCCGCAGACAGATCTGGAATATGCACTTTCCAAATGGGTCGGCGGATATGATGAGGAAGGCGATTACACAGGAAGCGGCGAGTACGATGCCGACATGAATTACGTAGGAGCTGCACCAACGGAAGAGAGCATGGCGGCAAATGGAGACTGGAAGGGCGGATACCGCGAGGACGGAAGCTATGATGGTGTCGGTGAGTATGACCGGGATGGAAATTATGTAGGGTCTGCAGAGGATGCACAGAATTCTGACAGCACTTCAGAAGATGGAGATGCTTCCGGGAACGAAACCGGTTCTGACAGTACAGATACCAGTGATTCCGATGAGCAGAGCTATGACAGCAGTGACAGCGGAAGCTATTCGGCTGGAGACAGCAGTTATGGTGATGAATCTGACAGCTACAGCAGCGATTCGGAATACGAATAAGAAATATCCTATTATAATTAGGAAAGGATTTTTCAAAAAAACAGGCTGGAAACCTTTGGGCATTTTGCCAGAGATTGTTTTGCAAACCTTCATGTTAGTAGAAACAGTGCCGAAAATTAGTAAAAAAAGTATAAAAAAACAAAATTAGTGGTTGATTAATTACTGAAAAAAATATATGATATAACTATGTGTATATGTAGCTTGGAATAGATTACACTGAATCGGATATCAGGTTAGAAATAAAGGAGGAAGTACATTGTTAGAGATAATGACGAATGAGGCCGAGTCTTCTGCGAAAATTATTGTAATTGGAGTAGGCGGCGCGGGTAATAACGCGGTAAACAGAATGGTGGAAGAAGCCATTGGTGGGGTTGAGTTTGTAGGCGTCAATACTGATAAACAGGCTCTGACTCTGTGTAAAGCTCCGACTGTACTTCAGATTGGCGAAAAAATCACAAAGGGTCTCGGCGCCGGCGCACAGCCGGAGGTTGGGCAGAAGGCAGCGGAGGAGAGCATCGAGGAAGTTAAGAAGATCATTGAAGGAGCCGACATGGTTTTCGTTACCTGTGGTATGGGTGGCGGAACAGGTACAGGAGCTGCTCCTGTAATCGCTGGCGCAGCGAAAGAGATGGGTATCCTGACTGTCGGTGTTGTTACCAAGCCATTCCGCTTTGAAGCGAAGACCCGTATGAATAATGCACTTGCAGGAATTGAGAATCTGAAGAAAGCAGTTGACACTTTGATCGTCATCCCGAATGACAAGTTACTTGAGATTGTTGACAGAAGGACAACCATGCCGGAGGCACTGCGTAAGGCTGATGAGGTTCTTCAGCAGGCAGTACAGGGTATCACAGACCTGATCAATCTGCCGGCACTGATTAACCTTGACTTTGCAGATGTACAGACCGTTATGACGGATAAGGGAATCGCCCACATCGGTATCGGTGAGGCAAGAGGCGATGACAAGGCTATGGAGGCTGTACAGCAGGCTGTATCCTCTCCGCTTCTTGAGACAACCATCAAGGGAGCAACACATGTTATCATCAACATTTCCGGTGATATTTCCCTTATGGATGCCAATGACGCTGCAAGCTATGTTCAGGAGCTCACAGGCGAGGATGCGAACATCATCTTTGGTGCGATGTATGATGATTCGGTTGCAGACTATGCAAGGATCACAGTTATTGCTACAGGACTTACAGACAATAATCTTCAGGCATCACCATTTGGAAACAGAGCATCCAATTCTGTTTTCGGAACAGCCAAGAAGACCAGTCCTTCACCGGCACCGGGCATGAACCTTAACATGCCAAGCTTCAGTCTTCCGACCATGAACTCTACGCAGTTCAATACCAAGACACCGACAAGCACAGTACAGAAGAAGGATATTCAGATCCCGGATTTCCTCAGAAACAGATAAATAAAACATAATAAGAAACAGTAAAAAGTGCTTCCCGTAAGTTATAAAGACTTACGGGAAGCACTTTTTTGCGGAAAAATCAGCACTTACACTCAAAGGTTTCACATTTTGTGTCACAGCATTCACGGGCATGGTCACCGGATACGCAGATCGAAGCAGCTGTACATTTACAGTGTTTGTTGTAGGTACAGCTGTGGGCCTTGCAGTCTATATTGACCGTTTCACAGCCACAGCCGGAATCAGCAGAATTTTTTGCAGAACATTCATTCTGGCTGCGGAAGCTTTCACAGGCAGTATCATCTGCGTAACGGGCATCTGCGCCGTCCATGTTAATGGAACCTCTGGAGCATCGGGAATCCCTGTTGTAGCAGCAATTGTGTGCAGAACATTTTAAAAGCGTCATGATATTTTCCTCCTGATATAAAATTCCGGGGCAGGGCGTGGTATGGACTGTCCAGGCGAACCGTGGCAATCTGTGCCCTGCTCCTGCAGGAATAAGTATGCCCGAAAAACAGAAAATCATACAGCTGAAAAAAGCAGCCGGAAAAAGTAAAAAAAACAGTTGACAAACAATAAACAACATGATATTATTCCAAGGTACGTAGCGAAAAGAAAGCAGAGTTCACTCTCACCTCAGCGTTCAGGGAAACGGCTCAGGTCAATATTGCACAGTACTGCGGACGGATGGAGCATCAGTGCGCAGGTGTAATTAGTTGAAGTGTGGACGTCTGTCTGCGCTTTTTTTGTGTGGGAAGAGATCCCCGGCACAGTATTGAGAAAGAAAAAATTCTATCATGTTCATGGAGGTGTACAACAATTAGCGGTTTAATGATTAACGAACAGATCAGAGACAGAGAGGTACGCTTGATCGGGCCGGACGGAGCACAGCTTGGAATCGTGTCCGCCAGAGAAGCGATGGCGAAAGCACAGGAGGCAGGGCTTGACCTTGTAAAGATCGCCCCACAGGCGAAACCGCCGGTATGCAAGATCATTGATTACGGTAAATACCGTTATGAGCTTGCCAGAAAAGAAAAAGAGGCCAGAAAAAAGCAGAAAACCATCGATGTCAAAGAAGTGCGTCTTTCCCCGAACATTGATACGAACGATTTAAAGACGAAGGTAAATGCAGCAAGAAAGTTCCTTAGCAAGGGTGACAGAGTTAAGGTTACACTTCGTTTCCGCGGAAGAGAGATGGCACATATGTCCAGCAGCAAGCATGTGCTTGACGACTTCGCAGATCTTCTGTCCGATATAGCGACTGTAGAGAAGGCTCCGAAGGTAGAAGGAAGAAGCATGACCATGTTTCTGACTGAGAAACGGTAGATATCTCAGTCTTCACGGCAACAGCCGGGCAGAACGGGATGCTATATAAAATTTAGAAGTACCAAATCAAGGAGGAATTCATAATGCCAAAAATTAAAACTTGCAGAGCAGCAGCAAAGCGCTTTAAAAAAACAGGTACAGGAAAATTAGTAAGAAATAAAGCCTACAAGAGCCATATCCTTACAAAGAAATCTCAGAAGAGAAAGAGAAATCTGAGAAAATCTACTGTTGTTGATTCTACTAACGTAAAGAGCATGAAGAAAGCATTACCATATTTATAAGATAGAGAAGACGAACAGGAGGAGAATTAAGAAATGGCAAGAATTAAAGGCGGATTAAACGCAAAGAAAAGACATAACCGTACATTAAAGCTGGCAAAGGGTTACAGAGGAGCCCGTTCCAAACAGTATAGAGTAGCAAAACAGTCTGTAATGAGAGCTCTTACAAGCTCCTATGCAGGAAGAAAGCAGAAGAAACGTCAGTTCAGACAGCTCTGGATCGCACGTATCAACGCAGCAGCAAGAATGAACGGACTTTCCTACAGCAAAATGATGCACGGCCTTAAGGTTGCAAACATCGACATCAACAGAAAGATGCTTGCAGAGATGGCAGTTAACGATGCAGCAGGCTTCACAGCACTTGCTGAGATCGCTAAGAAAGCAATCGCATAAGCAGATCATAAAGAGCTACTGTTCACAGGCAATGTTCCGCGAGGTATTTTTTGTGAACGAAGTTCACTGTAACCATAAAGAGACGAAGAAGTCCAGGGATTGGTCCCTGGCTTTTTCTGTTATACAAAAAAATGCTATAGTCAATTTGACGAAAAAGTGTACAGGCTGAGTGACGGACATGTGTCCGCCTTGTGCAATCAGCCAAAAAGAAACGGAACATCAAATTCGCCCTTGAAATAAAAAATATGCGATGCTATAATTTTACCATTAATCATTAGTAAAGTAATGAAGTACAGGAGGAGAGATTATTATGAGAAATTGGAAGAAAGTAATCGGCGTTGCATCCGCAGCGGCAATGACAGCAGCCATGATGATGCCAACATCAGTTTTTGCAGCAGATGATACATTTAAGATTGGTGTGATCGGACCTATGACAGGTGATTATGCACAGTACGGTACGAACGTATACAATGCAGCCAAGATCGCAGCAGACGAGATCAATGAGAATGGCGGATTCAACGGATATAAGGTTGAGATCCTTGACGCAGGCGATGACCAGGGAGATCCGGAGAAGGCAGTCAACGCATATAACGACCTTCTTGACAAGGGAATGCAGATGCTCTGTGGAACAGTAACCTCCGGTTCCTGTATCGCAGTAGGAGCTGAGGCAGCAGAGAGCACCTTCCTTTTCA